>JBBQCK010000146.1:0-6628 GCA_038318605.1 Tepidisphaerales bacterium
GATCGATCCATGCGTCCGCCAACCGGTTCAGCGATCGCGGCGAAGCGCGCGTCCTCTTCGGCAACGACAACGGCCGGATTCTCTGTCTGAATGCGGTCACCGGCGACAAAATCTGGGAAGCCGCCGCCGAACAACGCATCAATTCCGCCCCAGCCATCGGCGATGGAAAAGCATGGTTTTGCGGATGCGACGCGCGGCTGCGCACCCTCGATCTGACCAACGGCAAGGAAATCATCTCGGCCGACATCGATCAGCTCGCCGGCGGCTCCCCCGCCCTGCTTGACGATCGCGCCATCATCGGCACCGATCAGGGCCATGTCCTGGCGATCAGCGCCGACGGCAAATCACGCCTCTGGAACTACGACAAAATCGACGGCGATGCCATGGTCCTCGCCACCCCCGCCATCGCCGAGGGCCTGGCCATTGTTGGCGCCGAAGACCGCCAGATTCACGCCATCGACATATCAACAGGCAACCAGCGATGGACGTTCAAAACCCGAGGCGACGTCGAAGCCTCCGCCATCATCTCCGCCGGCCGAGTCTACGTCGGATCGAAAGACAAGCGTTTCTATGTCCTCGATCTCGCTACCGGCAAGGAACTATGGTCCTTCTCCGCCGCCCGCGCCATCACCGCCACAGCCGCCATCGCTCAGGGTGTAGCCATCGTCGCCGACACAGCGGGAAATGTTTACTGCCTCGAACCGGTTGGGAAATAGCAACTGGCATCAATAGGCAAAAGCGCGCCAATTTTCGTCCGCAAATATCGAAAAATCACGCTCCGCAGGCATAAGGCGGAAGCTTTGGCAGACGCATATCAAAATCATACTATACTACTAATTCACCCTCCAATTAGCATAAGCTAGCATAAGGAAACCGCCTCGATCGAGGGCTTAACGAACGGCCACACGCGCCGACTTCCGGCCCGCCGCGCGACTGAATAACCGAAGGGCGGCTATTTAGCATTCACTTCAACATCGGCGCATTCCGGCAGCATGCGCGCGGCGTCGCCGGCGTTTTTGAGCAACACGCCGCCGACGGTGACCTCCGTGAGTCGCACGCCCTTCACTTGTTTGAGCGAGAGGAATCGCATCGAGGTGTTCTCAACATGGAATCGCTCCAGCTCAAAACCGTCAATGTTTTTGTTTTTCTTCTTTGGATCCGGGACTTCAAGAATGAATCCCTCGTCAATGACCATGTTGCGCAGTGTTATGCCGGTCATTTGCACGATTTTTGGCCCCGGCGCGGGGCTGTATACGCCTTTGGCAAATGCAGCTTTGAACGCGGAGTTTACCAGCCAGTCATTCTCGTACGTGCAGTCATGGATCTGGTGAATGGCCCACCCAAACTTCACGCCCTGTGGAAATCCTGTGACAATCGAATTAGCCATCCGGATGCGTTCGTTGGGTCCGCCAAGGCCGTTCATGTACTCATTCTTCAGGCAGTGAGAATCGTCGCCCGTGATCATCACACAATTGTCGATGGTGGAGTCGGTGCAGGAATCGTAGTCAATGCCGTCGTTGTTGATGCGGAAATTGGCGTAAATGCGGACATCGGTGAAGTCCATGTTTTTGCTGCCAAGAGCATGGACCGTCCAGAACACGGGATTGCGCAGCGTGATGCCTTCGACAGTGCAATCCACGGCGTTCATGGCCATGATCAGCCGCGCCTTCTTAGTCAGGTCTCCTTCGTAAAAATAGGGGGCGTTGCCGCGCTTGCCGTCCACAAGATCGCGCCGGAAGTAGTGCCCCGAGCCGTCGATCACTCCTCGACCACGGATGGCGGCGTTCTTGACGCCGACGATTTCTCCATTTTTCTCCTGGTCGTTTCCGAAAAAGAAAAACGCCGAAGTGCCGCCATACCTGTTGCCAGGCTGATGCTTCCATTCCGCACCGTCAAGCGACCCGCGCAGGACTGCTCCCGCCGCCAGATAAAGCGTTACCCCGTCGCGCATGTATAACGTGCCGGCCGTGTAGACACCCGGCGGGACATAGACTGTGTTCCGTTTTGGATCTTTGGCCGCAGCATCAATGGCCTGCTGAATGCCCTTTGTAGAGGAGGCTTCGGTATTGGGCATGACACCCATGGCGGCAAGAGACACCACGTTCGCATCGCCCGGGGCGGGCGGACTCACCTCTGGAGCGGACATGCAGATAAATGTCTGGGAATCCTTAATGTAAACTTTCGTGCCAGGCCGCATGGTGAACTGCCACGACTTGGGTGCGTCGGCCAGACGCTGCGGTTTGACGTTGGCGCGGTCGTTTGACGCCAAAAGTAGTTTCCCATTGCCCGAGTCCCCCACGCGTGTCACGACAACGGTAACAGGTTTGTCGGAATCAAAATGGCAGTAGCGGACATTCGGCCCGTTGCGCGTTTCGCCAACAGGAACGGAAACGCCGTCCACCGTGACTTGCACGGCGTTGGATTCCACGTCCCATGGCACCAGGGGGAACGTCGTGAGTGCTGCTCGGGCCGCCACGGAGGACAGTAGCAAAACCACGCCTGCCGCGAAAAATGATTTCATTGAGATGTCTCCTCATCTGTCCATCAGGGGATCTCGCCCGGCAGGACCGGTACGAGTAGAACCGCGTCGATACGCAACGGGCGATTGGTGTTGGCGCCGCGTCCAACGCGAATCGCGAGCTTTTGGCCCGCCTTCAACTCCAGCGCCTCAGGTAGCAGAAGATGACCGCCGGCTTCCTTGGAAACGACTTGATTCCACTGCCCGGTTACAGGTGTGCCGCCGCTAATCCCTGACGAAATCGTGATCTGCTCGGCGCCCTTGACGTTGGATGCGCGTACACCGTAAACCAAATACCTTCCGGGCGTGGTGACCGTCCAATTGAAAGTCAGGATGCCGGCGCTGCCGTTAGGCAGTTCCCATTCTCTTCCTCCGATGGCTCCGGCTTGCTCGACTTGACCCCAGGGGCCCTCCGGCACCATGGTGACCCCGTCACGGTCCGAATCAAGGACCACTGGCACCCGTATCCAGCCACCCCGCCGGGACCTGGCACCGATGACGCTATCCACTCCAGCAACCGCGTATACACCCGGAGTTCCATCACTGACGAACGCAGTGCCGTCGATTTTTCCGCCGGCGGTGGCAGTGTAGGTAATTTTGGCCGGCGTCACCTTCATCAGTGTCCGCAATGCCAATCCAATCACGTCGCCCAAACCCGTGAGAGCACAGCGCTCACGGGGGAGACATAGACCTTGCCAGGGCACGACCTCGCACGCCTGCATAAAGCGTCCCGCCAGCGCCATGGTTTGATCGAAATATGCGCCCCCGATATGAAAATCATGAGTGGCGCCGGGATACACCTCAAAATGCACCGCAGCTCCAACTTTTTCCGCCTCAGAAGCAAAGGTATCCGCCGTTGTTTTCCACCCGTCATGATCGCCAAACATCAGCAACGTTGGCGGCGAGTCTCGCTTGATGTTGTGAGCGGGCGATTGACTCTTTATGTCGCGACTCAGCACACTGCAGAAAGACAGCACCGCGCGGGCGCGGATCGGAGTCGGCATTCCATCATTCGGGTCGTCGAACGAACCGGGGAACCACGCCGCGGACGTCGCCAGATGCCCGCCCGAGGAATCGCCGGCGACAACCAGCCGATCCGGGTCAATCCCCAGTTCAGCCGCGTGCGCCAGCGCCCACCGCGTGGCCGACTTGGCGTCGCTGATTTGCAGTGGAATGCCGCCGGGCGTTCCCGCGCGGTAATCGAAGCCGACAGTCACAGCGCCAAAGTCGTGCCCGAAGCGATGCCCCTTCTTCCACATCCGACTGTAATACTTCAATTCCATGATCTCTTTGGGCTGGCTGGTGCCCTTCCAGCCGCTGCCGTAGCTGTACATGATCAGCGCCCGCTTGTCCGAGGCCTGCCAACCCACCGGCGTCATGATCCACAACTTGAGTGGAACATTGCCAACCGTCTTATAGACAACTTCGCGCATCGGGTTCATCGCTCCGCGGCCGTCAGAGCCGATGGGCGAATACAACGCAAAGTCAGCCACCGATGTCGTAGGCGGCGAGTTCCCCTCACCCATATTCGAAGCGGCCTTCGTCGCTGGCGTCTGACCCGCATCTGCCGGGACGAGCAGAAACGCAGTGACAAGGCATGTGGCGGTCAGGTAATTGATGCAGGAATGTTTCATGGTGAACTCCGAACTACAGCAGCACGCACCAGCTTCCGGCCGGTTGCGGCTTCCGGCTTCTCAGGCAATGCCGGCGTTTTCCCCGATAGCTTGCTCTTCAAATATCGCCCCGTGTGGCTGTGCGGCATCTCCGCCACCGCCTCCGGTGTCCCGATCGCCACCACCGTCCCGCCGCGATCGCCACCCTCCGGCCCCATGTCGATCAGCCAGTCGGCGCATTTGATCACATCGAGGTTGTGCTCGATCACCAGCACCGTATTGCCCAGGTCCGTCAGACGGCCCAGCACATTCAGCAGGTTTTGAATGTCGGCGAAATGCAACCCCGTCGTCGGCTCATCCAGCACATAAAGCGTGTGGTTCGTCGCCGTCTTGCCGAGCTCCGTCGCGAGCTTCACGCGCTGCGCCTCGCCGCCCGAAAGCTGCGTGCTGGGTTGGCCGAGCTTCACATAGCTCAAGCCCACATCATTCAGGGCCCTGAGCAACTGCGTAATCTTCGAAAAGTTCTCGAAAAATCCCAGCGCCTCCTCGATCGTCATCTCCAGTACGTCGCTGATCGTCTTGCCCCGATAATGAATCTCCAATGTCTCCGCGTTGTACCGCCGGCCATGGCACACCTCGCATGCGACATAAACATTCGGCAGAAAGTGCATCTCGATCAGCTTCGTCCCCTGTCCCTGGCAGCTTTCACATCGCCCGCCTTTGACGTTGAAGCTGAATCGGCCAATTGAGTAGCCGCGAATCTTCGCCTCGCGCGTCAGCGCAAAAACCTTGCGGATTTCATCAAACACCCCGGTATACGTCGCCGGATTGCTCCTTGGCGTTCGGCCAATGGGGCTTTGGTCGATCTCTATCACCTTGTCGATCTTCTGCACCCCACTGATCGCTTTGTGCGCACCAGCCTTCACCCGCGAGCTGTAGATCTTCCGCTTCAACGCTGGCAGCAACGTCTGGTTGATCAGCGTGCTCTTGCCGCTGCCGCTGACGCCCGTCACGCACACCAGTCCCCCCAGCGGAATGGCAACATCAACGCCCTTTAAATTGTTGGCCGAACACCCCTTAATCTCCAGGACGTTTTTCATGTCCAGCGCCCGCCGTACCGGTGGCACGGCAATGCTCGCCTCGCCGGTGAGATAGCGAATCGTCAGGCTCTGACGCTCGCCAAACACCTCGGGCACCGGCCCAGCGCACACCACCTCGCCGCCATGCGCCCCGGCACCCGGCCCGATGTCAATCAGATAATCCGCGGCGCGGATACAATCCTCATCGTGCTCGACCACCAGCACCGTGTTGCCCAGGTCCGTCAGCCGGCGCAGGGTGCGCACCAGCCGGTCGTTGTCGCGCTGATGCAGGCCGATCGTCGGCTCATCCAGCACATACGCCACGCCCACCAGCCCGCTGCCCACCTGCGTCGCCAGGCGGATGCGCTGCGCCTCACCTCCCGAAAGCGTGCCAACCTTCCGATTGAGCGTCAGATATTCCAGGCCCACATCCGCCATGAACCCGAGCCGGCTTTTGATCTCCCGCGCCACCGGCTCAGCAATGATCTGCCCCTCTTCGCCAAGCCTAAGCGTATTGAAAAACTCCAGCGCGCCGGAGATCGTCATGCAGATAACGTCGTGAATGCTGTACCCCGGCAATCGCGGCGCGGCCGCGGGCTCAGGCGAATCCGTCGATTTTGCGCTCTTGTTACGCCCCGATTTCTTTCCTGATTTCTTCATTACCACAGGCAACGTCGCCTCCGCAATTTCTCCGTCGCCATTCACTGGCGCAGCCCCGGACAAACCGGCCGGCATTTCTCCGCTGATTTCCAGCCGCACCGCCAGCGCCTCCTTCTTCAGTCGCGTTCCGCCGCAGGTCGGGCAGGCCTGCTCGCTCATATACTGGTGAAGCCGGTGCTTCACGAACTCGCTCTCCGTGTTCTCAAATCGCCGCTGCAGATTCGGAATCACACCCTCGAACCAGATCCCCGTATCCCCCTTTTTTTCGGTGCCATGGATTAGAATGAGCTGAACCTTCCGCGGCAGGTCCTTCCACGGGCCGCTGTAGCTCACGCCATACGCCCGGCAGAAATCGCGCAGCGTGCGGGCGTAAAAAATGTTCATCCGCTTGCCGCTTTTTCGCCACGCCTCGATGGCGCCATGCTCCATCGACAGCGAATCGTCGGGAACAAGCAAATCCGCATCGAACTCAAAGACCGTCCCCAGCCCATGACACTGCGAACATGCCCCGTGCGGCGAATTGAAGCTGAATATCCGCGGCTCCAACTCCGGCAGCGAAACTTCCGGATGTTCGGGGCACGCAAACTTTTCACTGAACGTGTGATCGAGCCACGAGCCGTCCGGCTGCTGTGTCGAGACAATCACCAGCCCGCCGGCCAGCTTCAACGCCGTCTCGATCGAGTCGGCCAGTCGCGAGCGAATCTCCGACTTCAGGACAATTCGATCGACAACCGCCGCGATGTGATGCGCGAACGTCT
>JBBQCK010000147.1:0-6572 GCA_038318605.1 Tepidisphaerales bacterium
TACTGATCCCGCACCACAAAATAATCCGGCGAAGCGTCTGCCGACTTCATGAAGACGATCGTCCGCCGGTAAATCAGCGGCGAGCCGTCAAATTTGTGCTGTGGAAATTCCTGGTCCCAGTTTTCCGGCGGCAGCTTCGTCACCTCGCGCAAGCGATCGGATTCCACCTGCCCCACGGAGATATCCGCGACCTTTGACGTCTTGAAGGCGATCAGCCGCTCATACCCGTCCATGTTTGCATATGGCATGTCGTCGGTCGAAAACGCCACGCGGTTGTGCATATGTTCCTGCCCCGCCCGCGGCTTGTATGAACAGTGATGATCCACTGCAATCGCGTGCGCATCGGCGCAATAATGAAACGACAATTGATCGCCATGGTAATGCCCGCGATTGGGCCCGGCCTTGAAAGACAGATACGTTTCGCGGGCTGTTCCAGGGCGATTGTTGAAGATCACACCAAAGCCCTGCAATTCTTCAGTCGTCCATTTGGCGACTTCCGCCGCCGGAACATCCACAGGCGCCGGGCCGTTTTTGCCGGGATGTGTGTCACCGATTGGCAGATCGCATCGATTACCCGCGCCGGCGGGCTGCGATATGCGGCGCAGAAAACGATCCGCCGCCGCCATTTCCGGCCAGCTCGTGGGATCGAACTTCAAATACTGTTTGCAGAGCGGCGCCAGCGATCGCCACGCCTCCATAGCATGCCGTTGATACCCCGGGCATTCCTGCCCTGCGCCGCTGGGCATCGTGATCGAGTGATACACATCCTCCCTAAACATCATTTCTGCCTGGTGACGAAATCTCTCGAAATCCGGATGCGTGCGAAGCTGCGCCGTCAACGCGATGGGAACCCGCGCAAAATCCGTGAAGAAGTTCGGGTTTTCCGGGCTCCAGTGCAGCCAGTAGGAGCCATAGGTGTCGGGGTGCATCATGAATTGCGCCAGCGTCAGCACACCGACATCGGCGGTTTTTCCCGCCGCCGCCACCGCGGCTTTTCCCTGCTGGCGGATTCCGCCCGTCGGGTTGATTTGCCCGCCGTCGTACGGATTGATTGAGTTAAATCCGCCCTTGTGCCCGTCCCAATCGAGTACGAAATCCTGGTTAAGCTTGTCCAGATCCTCGTGGCCATACCGCGCGATGTATCCATCATCGGGAACTCTCGCCACGGGACCGGCGAACAGCCACCACAGGCGCGCGCCGTGCCAGGTTTGGCCGCGCAGTCCGGCATAATTTCCCGAATCCTTCACGATCGCTTGGATCGAGTTGTCGTGAGGCCAGACCCATTGGCCCGCGCGCACGACGGCAGCCCCCACGGCATATTGGCCATCCGTCGCCGCGAATAGAAATCCATCCTTGTAGTGCTGGTTCCAGCGTGGAAACAGATTGATATAAAGATCATTTTGTTGATTGGGCAGCGCGCCTGGCTTAAGCGCGCGATTTGGCTTTGGAACATCCGACACCGAACCGGAGCCGGGCCCGGCGCTGAAAGGCCGGGCAATTCCCTCGGTTGGCTTCCAACCATCCGACGCGACGAACTCCCAGTATTCGCCCCGGCTCATCTCGTGGCGCTCAACGATTTCGGCGTGGTTCCAGCCCGGAGCAACGCGCACCTCAATGTCGGCGAACGAGGCCAACTTGCCATCTGCGCCGGCCGGCCCGTCGAAGTCGTAATGCAAGTGCACTTTTCCGAACAATGGCCCATCGCCGACGACCTCGGCGGTGAACTTGGTCAATTTTCGTCCCGTATGCCAGAAACTCTTGCCGAAAGTCTTGCCATCTGCGCTGATTGAGGCAATCGGGCCAGGCGCTGAACCATCTGCGTTCATCGCCGTCGAGACGGCAATACGAATCGTGCCGTTATCAAGAACAATCAGGTTGTGGGCATCGTCCTTAGTCACCTTCACAAGCGGCCCGATTTTCGCGGCCGTGCCGCCGGAAACGTCGAATGTCGTCGAGGAACCTGGCGCAAAATCCTGGCAGATCCAAACGATGCCTCCATGTTCCGTCGTCTCAACCTGGCTCGGAATCTCCTTGCCGCCGGATTTCACAACAGCCTCCGAGCCAGCCGGCAGCGTGCCGACCCGCACCAAGGCCTGTGTGTAAGTTCGCTTCGTCGGATTGCGAATAGTTGACTGCGCTGCAGACGCCGCGCCGGCACTCGCCAATATGACGATAGCGCCAAACACCACCCGCCGCCGCACCTGTTCTAAGAAATCCATATTCAATTCCTCGATGTTGCCACCCCGATACACCGCCGACGCACCCAATCATGCGCCGGGGCGCACTTGTCCGACCATCCGCCATGAAATGAAACTGGAGCCGACCGGGATCGAACCGGCAACCCCTGCCTTGCAAAGGCAGTGCTCTCCCAATTGAGCTACGGCCCCGATGAACGGGTGTTGAACGCAATATCGCCGCTGGTGTACTTCCGGTCAATTGTAGCGCGTGAGCTGATGCTTTGCCGAGCGGCCTTCGCGCTGACAGTCGGCGCAACAACAAACCCCCGGCGTCTTGTTCGAAGACGCCGGGGGTGCAAACGTGTTGTGATTCGCACATTGCCGAATCAGACGGCGGCCAACTCGGCCCGCGCCGCGTCGATCTGTTCCTGCGGAACCTGGTCCGCGGTGATCAGATCGTACAGCTCGGGATAGGCCGGTGCGCCCATCTCCGCCAGATCGAGCCCGGCAATTTCGACCTCGGGGCTGACCCGATTCGAGCCAAGCACCTTGCCGATGGCGTAGAAGATTATGCCGCCGGCGATCAGATTCCAGGCAATACACACGATGCCGGCGATGGACTGCGCGGCGAACTGCTTCCAGCCGGCCGGGTCGTAAAGGAATCCGACCGGTCCATAGCTGCCGTCGGCGAAGATGCCGATGCAGAGCAGGCCGAACAAGCCGTTGACGCCATGCACGCTGATGGCGCCGACTGGATCGTCGATCCCCATTTTCTCCCAGAAGAATACGCTCCAGACCACGATCACGCCGGCGAGTGCGCCAATCACAAACGCCGCCCACGGCGCGACGTATGCACATGGCGCGGTGATCGCCACCAAGCCCGCAAGCATGCCATTGCACATCATCGAAGGATCGGGCTTTTTGTTGCTGTGGATCAGCCACATATACAGCCCAGCGAAAAGTGCACCGCTGGCGCTGGCGAGCATCGTGTTGACCGCGACGACGCCGATGCGTCCGTCGGCCGCCAGCGATGAGCCAGCGTTAAAGCCAAACCATCCGAACGCCAGGACGAACGTGCCGAGAATCACCATCGGAATGTTGTGACCAAGAATTGGCTTGGGCTTGCCATCGGCGCCATACTTGCCAATGCGCGGGCCAAGCAGCCAGCTTGTGACCAGCGCCAGCGCTCCGCCCTGAAGATGCACGACCGAGCTGCCGGCGTAATCCAGTGCGCCAACACCAAGGCTCGTCTGGCCCAACTGCGATAACCATCCTCCGCCCCATAGCCATCCGCCGTATATAGGATAGATGAACCCGCCGACGAAGAGGCTGAAGATGAAGAAGCTCGCCATCTTCCAACGCTCCGCCAGCGCCCCGGTCGGAATTGTGGCGGTGGTGTCCATGAACACCATCATGAACAGGAACCAGGTCAGCGCCGATGCATCGTACTTGTTGCCGGAAAGGAAAAAGCCCTTCTTGCCGAAGATTGTCCAGTCGTGTTCTCCAACATGCACCTTCACAGCGCCGTCGAGGACGGCATTGTCCGTGCTGTTGATCACGGCGGGAACCTTTCCGTTGCCGCCGCACATTAACGCGTAGCCGCAGACGAAGAACCCGGTCATGCCCAGGGCATAAACCAGAAAGTTCATTGACATGACGTGCGCCGCGTTTTTCGCACGACACAGACCCGTCTCAACCAGCGCGAAGCCGGCCTGCATGAACATGACCAGGAACCCGGCCACCAGCGTCCATACCATGTTCACTGCAATGCCTGTCTTGCCGGTTGCCGTTGCAACCTTGTCAAGATTCGTTGCGAGATCCTTGGTCGTGGCCGTCTCCGGATCAACCGCCGTGTAGTCCGCCGGCACCAGCGAGGGCGCCCCCATTCCGGCCCGGTCGAAAGCGGTGTTGACCACCGGCTCAGCGGCCGGCGCCGTCGTTGCGTCGTCGGCCAGTGCGCGACTGGGCGCTATCCACGTCGCCGTGGCGACCGCCAGCAGCAGCGCCGCCAGTCGGAGGCGCCGAAAAATGCTCGAACGCGAGAAGGGATTTGTCATACTTCACCTGCACCTGTTTTGGAGGACCGGAGAACACCACTCGCCGCGCCGCACGGCGATTTTCCGGAGAAGGCCGGCGGAAATCTCAGTTGCTCAACCCGCCGCGCTCGTGGCCTGCAAGCCGCCGGTAAGCAACCAAGATTTCTGCCTGTCGTCGCCGATGAACGATCCGATTGAAGCCGCTTTCCGCGCCTCAACGATGGGCGATCGGCGCGAGCCTCTGTCCGCCGACCCAATTCAAAGTTCATGCCAACCAGTATTTGCCAGTCAGCGTGCCACTGACCAACACGTAGGTGAATCCACTACAAAACGACATCGCAAAACGCCGCGAACGAACTTCACCTCTCAGGTTTTTGGAGTGGAACAAAATAACCCCGCACTGGATCGGCCTTCGGACGATGTCGGGCAAGAGTGCCCAACCCAACCAGACGGCACAATTCGCAACTCGCTCGGTACAACGGCGGCGGGCCGGCAAGATTCACCCCTCATCGCTCAGCCACCGCATCGCATACCGGATCAATTCCGCGCCGCTCTTGATCCCCAGCTTGTCCTTGATGCGCTGACGATGCGTTTCCACAGTCTTCACGCTCAGTGACAGCTTCTTCGCGATATCGCTTGGCCCGACGCCGGCCGCGATCAGATTGAACACCTCAAACTCCCGACTGGTCAGCGACTGCGTCGGCGAAACATCCTTCGTCTCGCCCGGCCGAACAAGCTTGTGCAAAATGCGCGACGCCATCGGCTCGCTGAGATAAATCTCCCCCCCCATCACCCGCCGCAGCGCCGTCAATACGCGATCGGTCGCCTCGCGCTTCATGACATACCCGCTTGCGCCAGCCCGCAGCGCCCGCTCGGCGTAAAGCAATTCATCGTGCATCGACAGCGCCAATATCGGCATCGCCGGCGCGGTCAGATGCATGTCGCGAATCAGATCCAGCCCGCTGCCGTCGGGGAGCGAAATATCCACGATCGCCACATCCGGCCGAAGCGACCGGATCATCGCCACCGTCTCAGTCGCCGAATCCGATCCACCGCACACGCTCATGTCGCGCTCGTCATTGATAAGCATCGTCAGCCCCTGCCGAACGATTGCATGATCTTCGACGAGAAACACGCGCACGCGGCGATCCGTCGTTGCTGGATTGTCGGGAATTGTAGCATTCATGCAGGCGCTGTCCTTCCCTTTACGTCGCGGTCAATGCGGCAACGGCAGGAGATCTCCGCGCCGTGGGCGGTTCCACCTTCAGTTCGGGTTCCGATATCGATTTCAGCCTCGATCATACGTGCGCGGTAGCTCATGATGCGCAGCCCCATTCCCTTGTCGCTCGGACCGGATTTTGAGAATCCGCACCCGTTGTCGGCGATTCGCAGCACAAGCGTGTCGCCCCCATCGCGATCCATGGAGATCGAAACAGCGCTTGCTCGCCCGTGCCGAACAGCATTGCTGATTGCCTCCTGGGCTATGCGATAAAGATGCACCGAGCGGGTCAGATCGGGATCGATTGAATCATCGGAGTTTTCAAATGTGCATTCGATGCGAAAGAGGGTTCTCGCCTGTAACGCCAACTCACGCAGCCCCTCGGCGAGGCCGGCCGATTTCAGCGCTGGCGGCGACATCGTGAGGCACAAATCGTGCGTCCAGCCGACCGCGCTCCTGGCCAGCTCGTGCAGTTTCGCCGCATCCTCACTTTCCGATGACATGGTGGCGACCAGCCGATTCTCCAGGCTGCGCGCCGCCAGCGCCATCCCCGTCAGGTGTTGCCCCAATCCGTCATGTAGGTCGTGGGCAATGCGGCGCTGTTCTTCATCCGCAATCTCAAGAATGCGGCGCTCAAGATCGCGCGCTTCCGCCTCACGCGCCTCCGCGATCCGTTTCGCGGATAGGAGGCGGGCGCAGATATATGACACGAGTCCGCTTTCAAGGACAAAGGCCGTAAAACGAAGGCGCTGCTCGAAGCTTCGAATGCCGAACTGCGAAAATGGCGCGGTGAAAAAATACAGGTCCAAAATTGCCGCAAGCGCGGTTGCCAAAAGCCCCGGGCCAAGTCCACCGAAAATCGCCGAAGCCATGACGGCTGCGAAGAAGAACAGGAACGGTATGTCCGGCGACGTCAGCGGAACAATCAGCAGTTTCAGGCGCAGCGCCAGCGCCGTAATGAGAACGGCGGCGCCATATCGCGCAAGTCGATACTGGCGCAGGCGGGACATCAGTTTCAAGAGGCAAGCCATGAAGCAAAGCGCGGGCGGTTTGGTACCCAATGGTTGCACGGAAGGGGAAGAAAGCAAATCAACCGTTGAACAATGGATGCACATCTCAACATCCGCTCAAGAAAAAACC
>JBBQCK010000148.1:0-6548 GCA_038318605.1 Tepidisphaerales bacterium
AAGCGTACCCGCCAGCGTGCCGGCCAATTCAAATCCCGCCGGTATCACAAGTTCGTCAAGCGTCAGCGCCAATGTGCCATCATTGGTGATCGTGATCGTGCGCGCAACGGCCGCTGCGCCGCGGTCGGTCGCCCCGAAATCGAGCGTTCCGCCGCTTTTGATCTCGCTGCCGCCTACGCTGAGCCGAACTTCTGGCGCGGGCGGAAGCACCACGCCGCTTACACTGATCGTAAACGCGCCCTCATCCCCATCATCGCTGTTGACGGTGATCGTTCCGCTGCGCTCGCCCTGTGTCGCGGCGCTGAGCCTTACGGCGAATGTACCGCTGGCCCCAGCCTCCAGAGATGTCGGCACACTGCCGACCAGCAGAAAACCGGCCGGCGCCGTGATGCTGCTGATCGAAAGCAACGCGGTGCCATCGTTGCGAATGGTGAAAGTCTTCGTCGCCCCGGAGCCGTTTTGCAAAACGCTCCCATAATCAATCGCGCCCGGGCCGCTTGTCAGTGCGTTCGATCCGTTGAGCACGGTTATTTCCGGAGCGGCCGGCGCTGGAAACTCAACGAACAGCCTTACATCGAGCAGGTCAAATGAACGAGCTGTGTCCGTGCCCGATCCGCCATTGATGATGTCAATCCCGCCGCCGGCCGCGAAAATCTGATCGTCCCCCGCGCCGCCCGCCAGCGAATCGGCAAACTGCCCGCCGTAAAGCGTGTCGTTCCCCGCGCCGCCCACAAGCGTTGACCCGATGACGCCGTTGCCAAGCGAAATGCGATCGTCGCCCGCGCCGCCGTCCACGCGAATGCGACTCACGTCACGGACATCGAAGCTGTCCGACTCGCCCGCGCTGGCGCCAGGCCCCGGGCCGGGCTTGGCCCTTTTTGCGGGCGCCTCCGTTAGATTGATCTCGACGATGTATTTGTCACCGCTTTTGCGTACGACGATAACGTCATTGCCGTCGGTTCCCGTGACCATCAATAGCCCATCATCGTGCAGATTGGCGCTGAGCAGCCGCCGCGATTCAAGGGCCTCAACCGCCTGCTGGGCAGCCATTCTGCAACGTTCCGTACGGCTCGATCTCCGCATCGCAATCACCTCTGAAAAAAACCGCCGCCAGAATTGAAATCCAACGCCAACGCGGCCACTGCGCTATAAAGCGCAGCATACCGCCGGGTAAACCCCCAAACTGCGGCTTTACAGCGCTTCGTCGCTTTTCACCTGGCCAATTCCACCGAATAGGCCGCACAATTCCACCAACCCCTATTATCGGCACGCCACCATCCTCCGACACCAATTCTTGGCCCCCAAAAAGCCCGCAAGGGACAACTGCCCCCAGCGCATCCTCCCGGCGTCCCACCGGCAACCGGCAGCTTCTCATGCAATTGGCAGCAGGCAACGGCAAATAGCGACGTGCAACTTCCTCTGGCATCTTCCTTCCCAACTCCTATTATTCGCTCCCATGGCTTGGATTGCTGAAGATCGTCGTCGCGACGTCGAGGAGCAGGGAAAAACCTATCTCACCGATGACATGAAGCGACACTTGACTGAAACATACTTTCCCCGCTACCCCAACAAGCGCGCCGTGCTCCTGCCCGCGCTGCACTTGGTGCAGCACGAATATGGCTGGATTCCCGCGCCCGCCATGGCGGAAATCGCCGAACTACTCGAGGTTGCACCGGCCGAGGTGCTCGATACCGCCAGCTTCTATGAAGAATACTGGCTCAAACCCAAGGGAAAGTATCTCGTTCAGGTGTGCCGATCGCTTTCATGTGAGGTATGCGGATCAAAGGATCTGACCGCCCGCGCCTGTCGCAAGCTGAACGTCGAGCTTGGCGAAACGACGGCCGATGGCCGATTTACTCTGGTCGAGCTTGAATGCCTCGGCGCCTGCGGCACCGCGCCGGTTGTCGGCATAAACGATGTACTGCTGGAAAATATCACGCCCGATCAACTGGACGCGGCACTGGAAGCCCTGCCCGAAGACCCACACGATTACGCCGATCCGACAGTAACCTGGCACGAGCATCACTGATTTCATTCCGCCAGTTTGCCGGCGAGACTTTGGCGCCGGCGGATGTGTCATAAAACCCGCGACCTGCGCGCTCACCCATCTATGATCGACACGCCTGCTAAAACATCCACTAAGACCCCGCCTTGGCGCGGCCGGCTGGCGCTTACTCTTGTCGTACTCGCCTGCGTTGCGATGTTCGTCGGCTGGCGGCTTTGGTCCGCGACTTACCATCTCGTCATCGTTCAGGAAAATGCCCTTTACCGCGACGGATGCCGCGGCCTGCGCGAGTTTCGCAACGCCGTCAGCATCGCCCATCCGCACACCGTCATCAATCTGGTTGACGACCAGGAATTCGCCGCCCCCGAGTTTCAGCAGTCGGCCGAATATTGCCGAAACCACGGCATCAAATATGTGCGCATCCCCATAGTCAAAGGCGCCGTTCCGACGACGCGGCAGGTGAAGGAATTTCTCGACATCGCCACCGACCCATCCAAACAGCCCGTGCTCTATCACGACAACGAAGGCATCCGACGCGCCGGTATGATGATGGCGGCCTATCAGATCTCCGCCATGCATCTCAGCCGCGAGCAGGCGAAGGCGTCGATCCGCGCCTTTGGACACAGCGATCGCACAATCGACGAAGTGCGGCAATTTATCGATGCCTACGATTCCAGCGGCGCCGCCACGGCGCCGGCGGCCGATGCGGCGAATCGGCCGGCGAATTAAGCGGGTCGGCCAAATACGGGTGCACGGAAATGTCTGAAAATTATCCTGGCAAAGGTCTGTGGGGCTGGCTCGGCCGGCAGGTTGGATATGTCCGACAGGCCGCGCGCCACCACCCCGGCCGGCACATCATCTGGCGCGCAGAGCAGACGCAGGATACAACCCTGCCGGATCGGCCCGACCTGACGCTTCGCCGCACAACCATCGACGAGGTGATTGTTCACGGGCCGCCGCGGCAGGAAAATCAGGCCGCCGACAGGCACTGAAACGCCGCGTGATTCGCGGTAAATTTCATCGCCCGTCCCCCGCGCTCTGGATTGCTGCGCACGCTTGAATACGCTGTTGGTGGCGAGATTGCAGGTGAGATTTCAAAATGGCATTTACTGAACCCGTACTGCTCAAGCGAATTCCCGACGACATCAGCCAGCGAAAGCTCTACTGGTACGATGACTACGTCGCCACCGGCGGGTATGCCGCGCTAAAAAAAGCGCTGGACATGAAGCCCGACGACATCATCAAGCTCGTCACCGAATCCGGCCTGCGCGGGCGCGGCGGCGCGGGATTCTCCGCCGGCCAGAAGTGGTCGTTCATCCCCAAGCAGAAAACCGGCCCGCATTACCTGGCGGTCAATGCAGACGAATCCGAGCCCGGCACGTTCAAAGATCGCTACCTGATCGACTATGACCCGCACTTGATGCTCGAAGGCATCGCCATCGCCTCCATCGCGACGCAGGTGGACATCGCCTACATCTTCATCCGCGGCGAATATCACCGTCAGGCAAAGGTCCTCGAACGCGCCATCAAAGAAGCCTACGAACACGGTGTTTTCGGCCAACAGGGAATCTTCGGCAGCAACTTCAAGCTCGAATGCCACGTCCATCGCGGCGCAGGTGCTTACATCTGCGGCGAAGAAACCGGCTTGCTCGAAGCGCTCGAAGGCAAGCGCGGTTGGCCCCGCAACAAGCCCCCCTTCCCCGCCATCGCCGGCGCTTTTGCCAAGCCAACCGTCATCAACAACGTCGAAACCCTCTGCCTCGTTCCACCCATCATCGAACGCGGCGCGGATTGGTTTAAGTCGATGGGAACAAAAAGCTCGCCCGGCCCGAAACTGTTCGGCATGAGCGGCCACGTCAACAAGCCCGGCGTGTACGAAGATGAACTCGGCATCACGCTCGACTACGCCATCAACAAACTCGCTGGCGGCATGAAGGGCGGCAAGTACAAAGCCGCCATCTGCGGCGGCATCTCCATGGGCGTGCTCGGACCGAATCAGCTCGACATCAAGCTCGACTTTGACGATGTGCGCTTCCGCGGCGGATGCCTGGGCCTGGGAACGGCCGGCATGATCGTGCTGAACGAGCACACCGACATGGTCGAGGCCCTGCGCAACTGCGTGCGCTTCTACGCCCACGAAAGCTGCGGCCAATGCACCCCCTGCCGCGAAGGCAGCGCCTGGATGCACAAGATCATGAACCGCATGATGGACGGCGGCGGCCGGGAAAAAGACATCGAGATGCTGCTCGAACTGGAAAAGACGATGGGCATCATGCCCGGCACCACGATCTGCGGCCTGGCCGACGGCACCGCCTGGGCGACGCGCACCTTCATCAACAAGTTCTACGACGAATTCGCCGCCCGCTGCGTCCGCCCCGTGGTGGAACTGAAAATCCGTAGGGGCAAGGAGAACGTGACTACGCCCATGGGGAGTAATACGCGGTAGAATCTTTAATTCAGTGCGAGTGCAAGGCTATGTTGTGCCTTTTGGCGAGCGCGGGATGTCTTGCGAGACTGGATAAACAGTATTTAGACGGATACGGAATCGTGGCAACAATTCCATCTAGACATTCGATCAAGAACTTTCTCTGCATCGTGCAGTCACGGCTCTGGCCGTGGTTGGCAACGGCTCCGGGTTGGTTATTCGTTTTCTATTTGTCCGCCACCATGTTGATTAAGTACGACACAGACACCACGAATATTTCTGGCGCTGTTTTTGTGGCTCTTTCGATACTGGCAGGGTTGGCATTTACATATGCGGGGGTATTACCCAATGAGAGTCAAGATCGCGCTAAGGTCATCTATGCAGGCGAACGCGTGTGCCAAGGGGCTTTGATTTTCATGGGAGCGTCACTATTAAAATATGGAATAGTTGTTATGCCTACTCAGATTACTGCGATCTCGATCTGGTCAAAAGTACCCATCGCCGATGGGATACATTTAGGACCGCTGATGTTGTTTCTCCGGATTAGTCTGTTCGTAATGTTTGTGAGTGGGATTCTAGTTGCGCAATTGGGTTACACAATCTTCGGCCGGGTTGTGGTGCAGAGAACGTCCCGGTTTAGAATGGCCGTCGGCTATTTTCCGCCTGACGAATGAATATGTATATGTGATCGCTTGGACGCTATCTAATCAATCATTGCAGCGGACGCCACAAAGTGGCACCGCTGAATTCGATATGTTATTCCGCTACAAGAAGACGTAATGCGACCCCTCCGCTATTCCATCAACGTCACATTGGACGGCTGCGTCGATCATCGTGCGGGTTCCACGGACGAGGAGCTACATCGTTTCTGGGCTGAGAAACTTGCCCAGGCTGATGCACTGCTCTTTGGCCGGGTCACTTACGAAATGATGCGGGCCGCGTGGCGGTGGCCGGCAAATGGGCTGCGGCCTGAATGGATGCCCGAGTGGATGGAACCCTTCGCCCGCACGATCGACGCGGCCAGGAAGTACGTCGTGTCGAGCACCCTGAGCCAGGTCGATTGGAATGCCCAGCTCGTGCGCGGCGATCTGGCCGCGGCCGTCGAGCAGTTGAAGCGGGATTCGGGCAGGGGAATCTTCGTGGGCCTCGTGAATCTCCTGCTGGCGCTGGCGGAACTCGGATTGATCGATGAGTACGAGTTCGTGGTACACCCCAGGCTGGCCGGCCACGGGCCTACCTTGTTCGCCGGGCTATCGAAGCCCCTCGACTTGAAGCTCGTCGGCCGGCAGGAGTTCAGCGCGGGAGCAGTGGCGATGCGGTATGGACCGAGAAGGTAGCCTTGTGATCCGCCGCATAACCCGCCGATGCAGCCGGCCGAGCCTTCGGGTAAGATTATTGTGGTTGAGGAGCCGGCGCAGCGCCGGCTCGGCCACTGATCGGCGATCAAGATAGTTCGGACGAGTTTGTAGAACTCCTTGATCCAGTTGCCAACATTGGCTATCTTCCGCCGTTTGTCCTGTGCGGGATGTCCCGCGGGACGAGATAAACAGTAGTTACTACTGGGAGCGGTGTTTATTTAACGCCCGCAATTGCGTTTTTGCGCGTTTTCGCGGCAGAATGGCATCTGTTTCATGAACACAAGGTAAAATGTACCCCGCTCCCATTAGTATCCGCCTGGAGACACAATTGACCTACGACGACGTCATGGATCTGGTACGCAGCAATGAGGCCGACCAGTGGGTCTACAACGACTCCAAAGGTTCGCACCTTCTCCGTTCCGATGTAAACCTTCGCATCGTTAGGCGTGATACGGATGATGTTCCGATGCCCGAGTTCAACGAGCCGTGGGCGAAAAAGCATCCGGACCCAATCGCCCACCGCGTTCACTACGACGTCTTTTATGGTGCCTCATTCATTGACGAATTCATGTTGGTGTCTGTCGATGGTCACCGTGCAGATCTCCCTCTACCCGATCCGCAGTCAACCGTTATTCCACGCGAAAAGTACTGTCTCGCGCGAGCAGTTGATAGCCAAGGAACCTTGGATGAGTACATCAAGCAATCTGGCCTCACGGTCGGCGGATAGCCAGCGGCGGTAGTTGACCGGCGACGCCGGCTA
>JBBQCK010000149.1:0-6531 GCA_038318605.1 Tepidisphaerales bacterium
GCGCGATCTGCCGCGAGCGCGGCATACTTTTCGTCGTCGATGCCGCGCAATCGGCCGGGCACATTCCAATCGATGTCCGGGCCGACAACATCGACCTGCTGGCAGCGCCGGGACATAAGGGTCTGCTCGGCCCGCTGGGAACCGGATTTCTGTATATTCGCCCGGGTGCGGAAAGGGGACTGTCCCCTTTTCGGGAGGGCGGCACCGGATCGGCCAGCGAGGAACCGCGCCAGCCCGACTTCATGCCCGATCGATTCGAGGCCGGCTCGCACAACGCCATCGGCATCGCGGGATTGATCGCCGGGCTGGAATGGATTCTCCATCGCAGCATCGAATCCATCGCGGCGCACGAACTGGATCTGGTCCGCCAGTTTGTCGAAACCGCGGCCGAAATTCCCGGCCTGACTTATTTCGGCCCGCAGGGCGTGCGCCATCGCACCGGCGTTTTCAGCGTCGCCATTGATGCACTCGACCCGCACGAACTGTCGGCCGTGCTCGAATCGGAATACGGTATCCTCACCCGCTCAGGCCTGCATTGCGCGCCTTTGGCTCACGCGTCGATAAACACACTCGATCGCGGCGGCACAACACGGCTGAGCTTCGGACCCTTCCTCAGTGTGCAGGATGTAAACTACGTCGCAGACGCAATCGCGGACATCATCTCCCGCGCCGAAACGCCGGCACAGACCCCTGCCGCCCGTAACGCCTGACGAACCCAATATCGATCGCGCCCCAACGCGCAATGATAATCCCTTAGCAGATTAGCGGATTTATGCTCCGCGAGCACTTCAAAATCATTGCATGTGCTTCGGCGCATCACTTACTCTGCGCAGGACTTGGCGAATATCGCATGGGCTGCCGGAAGTCGCGTTTTTGCGATCCATTTCCCGACGCCCCGCCGCGGATTTCGCTTGACCCGCAACGACCCAACAGGCGATAATCCAGAACAGTGGCGAAGTATCGACTCGAGGCCATCTCCGACCTTGCGCGGCAGATGTTGTTCACTCCGCGCGACGCCCGACTTCAGCAATTGAAGGCGGCCGAGGAGCTTTTGTGCCTGATCGAGCCTTCAAAAGCCTACCCCATCGAATTCGTCGTCTTTAAGATCACCGGCTACCACCCCCGCACGCCCCTCGCCGGCGATGGCCTTTTGACCGGCATGGCCCTGCAGCATGACTTGGGCATCCTGATCGAGGCCGCCAGCCAAAGCCTCGATCTGCTGGCGGCCGAGCAATCCGAGCCGGTGCTGCTCATCGATGACGTCTGCGAACAATTCAACTGCACCAGCAAAACGATTCAGCGCTGGCGCCGCAAGGGCCTCGCCGCCCGGCGGTTCACCTTCGCCGATGGCAAACGGCGCGTCGGCTTCATGCTCAGCAGTGTCGAGCGGTTTCTGGCGACCCACAATGATCATCCGGCGATGGCGGGCATCACACCGTCGCTCGATTTGCGTGCACAGGTCGATCTCGCGGCGCGGTTTCGCCGGCTGGCAGAGGATGGCTGCACGCTTGACTTGATTACCCGCCGCCTGGCGCGCGTCGCGGGCCGCTCGCCGCTGGCCATTCTTCACACGCTCAAAAAGCACGACGCCGAAAACCCCGCTGATGCGGTGCTTGCGCTGGCGGCCGCAGTGGTCGCCGACCGCGATCGCATGGCTATCCTGAAGGCCGCCCGCCGGGGCATCGCTCTTCGACGCATCGCCCGACGCTACCGCCGGCCGCGAAGCGTGATCTATCACATCATTGTTCAGGAACGCGCGCATCGGCTTCTCAAGCGGCGGGTGCGCTTTATCGACGATCCGCTGTATCACCAACCCGAAGCGGTTTCAGTCATTCGGCAAATCGTCGCGGCGGCCGACACCGCCGCTGAAAATCGTCCGCGCGACGAGCGTGTTCCACGCGATCTGCCTCCGTATCTGCAGGACCTCTGGCGCATTCGCCTTCTGACCGCGGCCCGCGAGCGCGCGCTGTTCCTGCAATTCAACCTGCGCAAGCAGATGTTCGTTCACGCAAAACGCAAGCTCGACCTCGAATTCGCCCGCAACCGCGAACTTGGCACGCTCGATCGTTATTTGCGCAGTGCGATCGAAGTCCGCAACATGATTGCAACCGCCAATCTGCGGCTGGTGGTGAGCGTGGCGCGCAAACACCTCCGCCCGGGAGTCGCCCTGACTGATCTGGTCAGCGAGGGAAACATCACACTGATGCGCGCTGTCGATGGCTTCGATATTCACAAGGGAACGCGATTCAGCACCTACGCCACGCTGGCATTGATGAAGGGTTTCGCCCGCGCTGTGCCGCAGTTGCTGGCCGATCGCGGCCGCGGAATTGGCGGCGATTCACCGATCCTGCCAGACCTCGCCGACATCCGCCAACCCGCCGTCGAGCGGCAGGCAATGCAGCGCGACGAAGTGCGGCATCTGCTATCGCAACTCGAACCCGGTGAGCGTTCGGCGCTTGCGACATGGTTTGGAATCGACCTCGGCGACCCGGCCGATCGCCGCGAGCTGTTGGCCGGCGATTCAGGCGTATTTGTTGCTGAAGCGGGCGAACTGTCGCCCCAGCGACTGCGGAAGATCGGCCAATCGGCGATTGCCAAGCTGCGCGCATCTCTCGGAAAAAACTAAATCCCCCGTATCATGCCGCCATCGGCAACGTCGCAACGGCCGCAAACTGCCCCGGAAAAATCCCCTGGGCGGGCCATTCAATCCGAATCGATCCGCCCTCGGCCATCTCGACGCCATGTGGTTCGCGCCCACCGTCCAACACGCGCACGAACTCGGCGCCTATGCGAAAAACACCCGTCTCGCCGGCTCTGCAGCGCACGACGCGGCACACGACCGTCATCGAACCGCCTCGCTCGCACGGAAGGCGCATCAATAGCGCTGTATGCTGCGCCATCGTCGTCGAATGCAAAAAGCCAATTCCAACGGCCGAATAGTCCTGCAATAAAACCGTCACGGCCTGCTGCATCACATCGTCCACCACCGGCTCAACCACGAGCGGTGCATGAAACGCGCATCGCTCAGCCCGGCGGCGTTCGGCGCCGGCTCCATCACACGCCGGCCCGCCCGCGTATACCGCCGACAGCGCATTCAACACATCATCTGCCAATGCCATCTCTTCGCCGTCCGGCCGTACAATGCCCGCTTCCGCACGGCCTTGCGCTTCCACTAGCTCTTCGCCCGTATTCAATCGCATCATCGCATCGCCCATGGAAATGGCCCTTCTAAACTGTCCTATCGGCGACAGTTGCCGGGCGATCCACGCGCAACCGAACCGCCGCATGGCCCGATATTCCCCACGATTCCAATAACTTCACAGGCGCAGGCATCCCTCCGCTTCTATTCACGCTTCGCTCAACGCGTTCCACGTTTCAAGTTCCGTTCCCCGCTCACCCCTTCACTCCCGTCGTGGCAATCCCCTGAATAAACGTCTTCTGCGCCACAAAAAACAGCAGGATGACCGGGCAAACAATCATTACCGACGCCGCCATGAGATAGTGATATTCCGTTCCGCCATGCATGCTTTTAAACGTCTCCAGCCCCAGCGAAAGCGTGTATTGGCTCTGGTCCTGAAGGTAGACCAGCGGACCAAGAAAATCGTTCCAGGCGGCCATGAACGTAAACAGCGCCACCACCGCCAGCGCCGGCCGGCTAAGCGGCAGGAAAATGCGCAGGAAGATGCCCAGCTCGCTGCATCCGTCGATCCGCGCCGCCTCTGCGATGTCTTCGGGAATGGTCATGAAAAACTGACGCAGCAGAAAAATGCAGAACGCCGACCCAAACCATGCCGGCGCCCAAAGCGGTTTGATCGTGCCGAGCCATTGCCCCATGCCATGATCCCCCATCCAGCGGAAGATGCTGAACAGCGCGACCATGGTGACCGGAAACGGAATCATCATCGTCGCCAGCATGACCGCGAAAAGCGCGCCCCGGCCGCGAAAGCGGATACGCGCAAATCCATAAGCCACCACAGCGCTCGACAACGTCACGCCCGCTACCGACAGCGCGGCGATAATCAGCGTATTACGGGCGAACAGCAGAAAATCCATTTTCGGATGCCGCAGCACCTCCACATAATTCTGCGTGCGGATCGGCGACGGAATGAAGTGTGGCGTAAACTGCACCGACTTTTCCATCGAGTTCAGGCTCGTTGAAATCATCCAGACAAATGGCAGCGCGAACCCCGCGCAGACCATCAACAGGCCAACATGCACCATCCATCCGCCGGAGGTGCGCCGTTCGCGCGGTTGCAGCCGATTGATGGTATTCATCGCGTTCGACATGTTTTATTTGCCTTGATAATGCACCCATCGCCTCGCGCTCCAGAAGGCGATGCCGGTCAGAGCGAGGATGAGCATGAACTGTATCCACGCCATCGCGCTGGCGTAGCCCATCTTCAGGTTGTTGAACGCATTGTTATACAAATTCATCGTGTAAAACAGCGTCGATCGCTCCGGGTTGCCCTCGCCGCCGGTCATGACGTATGGCTGGGCGAATACCTGCAATGTGCCAATGATCGCCATGATCAGGTTGAAGAATATGACCGGCGAAATCATGGGAATCGTCACATGGATCAGCCGCCGCAATGGCCCCGCGCCGTCGATCTCGGCCGCCTCATGCAGATCGCGCGGCACATCCTGCAACCCCGCCAGATAAATCACCACCGTGTGTCCAACGCCCCAAAGGCTCATGATGACCAGGCTCGTCATTGCCCATCGCTTGTCGCCAAGCCATCCAGGGCCGTCGATGCCGAGGCGCGCAAGCCCCCAGTTGATTAACCCCTGCTTGGCGTCGCCATTAAATAGCCAGAGCCAGAGCATCCCCGAAGCCACGGCCGGCACCAGCGAAGGAAGAAAAATCACCGTGCGGTAGTACATCTGCCCGCGAATAGGCGCATTGAGCATCAGCGCCAGCCCAAGCGACACAAACATGCCGGCCGGAAGCGCCATCATCGCGTAACGCCCAGTGTTCCAGAGTGCTTTCCAGAATATCGGATCGCCCCGGCCACCCCCGGCCGGGTCCGGCTCCCAGAGCAGCATGCGATAATTCTGCAGGCCGACAAACGTCGGGGATTTCAGCAGTGAATAGTCGCAGAGGCTGTAATATGCCGACATGCCAATCGGCAACGCGGTGAAAATGGCGAACCCGATCAACCACGGGGATATAAACGCCAGCCCCTTGCCGGTGTTGCGCCATGAAGCCGGCCGACGGCTGCCTCCATCCCCAAGCCTCGCACGCACCACATTCATCGCGATGTGCCCTCCGCTCGCTCCGCGGCGCGGCGCTTTTCCTGTACGACAAAATACCGATCAAGCTTCGCCTGAAGCCGCGCCTGCGCCTGCTCCAGCGCCTGCCGCGGCGGCATCGATTCGCTGTAGACCTGCTGCGCGACGTAGTTCAGTTCCTCGGCGGCCTCCATCCAGATCGGAACCTGCGGCACGCCATGTACGTTTGGGCTCCATGCCAGTTGCTCGAACACGCCGATGTACGGATTTGGGTGGTTCTCCAGAAAATCCCGGCTGACTTTCGCCAACGGCGAGTTTTTACAATGCAGCTTACAAAGCGCCTCCATCACACCCTGCTGATTGAGCCAGGCCATGAATTCAAATGCCTCGCGCGGATGCTCCGCACCGCGCGGGATGACCAGCGCGTCAAACCCCGCGAATGAAACGTCCTTCAATCCACCTGCGGGCGATGGAAACGACGCCGCGCCCCACTGATAGTTGCGCCGCCGATCCTCAATCGACAACTGCCCTGCATCCATCAGGCGGCGCTCTTCATCTTTGCTCATATGCCAGCGATTCATTTCCGGCTTGAGATCCTCAATGAAATTCGCCATCCACGGCCCCTGCTGTTCCGTCGCCACGGACCCGGTCAGAAACGGATTGCGCGGCGAATTAAATCCCGCCGCGCCGCCTCGAAATTCATTGAGAGATCGCGATCCGCCAAGCCGGCGCGAATAGCTGCGCACCCACTCATATGCGCGCACCACGCGGTCGTCCGTCAGCGTGAAACGCCGTGATGCGGGGTCGTATATCTCCCCGCCAAACCAATACGCCGTGTAATTGATATACCACCCTGGTTCCAGCGGAAGATAGCCCGCGCGATCGATGCCGTTGATGCGCCCCTCTCCATCGCGGCGCACGATATCCATCGCCTGAGCATAGGCGTCAAGCTCTTCGAGCGTTCGCGGCGCACGATCAGGATCGAGCCCGCGCGCGCGAAGCGCATCGGCGCAATCAAGCATCGTCTGTTTGTTGTAATGCAGCGCAATCGTCGCCGGCGTGCTGATCAGCGCCCAGAGCCGGCCATCGTAGTTGCATCCATGCCAGTAGATTGGCTTGTATGTTGAAGCGTCAATCCCATGCTCCGCCGCCATCTCGTCCAGCGGTTCAAGCGCATCGAGTGACGCAAACTGGGGGATCTGCCCATCCCACAATCCGGCAATGTCGGGTGGCCGACCTGCGGCGGTTGCCACCAATGTCTTTTCGTTCACTTTGCTGACCGAAAGATATTGAACGTATATC
>JBBQCK010000150.1:0-6525 GCA_038318605.1 Tepidisphaerales bacterium
GCCTCCTCCATTTACTCCGTATGCTCCTTGGCGATCGTCCTCTCAGCGTTACCCGGCCTCTGGCTCCCGTTGGCGTTCGCGGGGGAGGGGAGGTGGTTCGTTGTAGGCCGCGGAGTCGGGTCGGGTGGGTTGGCGGGTTGATTCGGGCCGCGCGGGGTTGGCGGCGTCAGGTGCGGCGGCATTCTCGGCTTTGGACTCTGCCTCCAGTTCCTCGAACAACGCTTGCTCCTCATCCGTCATACCACTGGCGGTCAGGGTGCTGATCGAGCCGGCGATTTCCGAATCGGCCTGAAGTTCCGCCAGTACTTCCTCCGCCGCTGCGGCATCGGTGGCCAGCTCTTCGCTGTCGGGAAGTTTGGCGCTGCTGCCCTGCTGCACAAGTTCGAGATTGTGCAGATGTGTGCCGATGATGTTGATCTGCTGATTGAGCACGCCGAGCAATTGCTGGCGTCGTTCGAGATCCTTGCGAAGCTGCAGCATCTGGCTGGTCAGGCGGCGCTTGGCGGCGTCGCTGGAGGTTGCCTTGAACTGGTCGCGCAGATCAGTTTCCTTGCGCTCAACCGATGCCATTTCATCGTGGGCGCTGTCGCGCTGCATGGTCAGCGCTGCGCGGCGCTCGCTGAGGAGGGCGATCTTCTTCTCGGTGTCGCCCTTGCGGGCGAAGATGCTTTTGACGCGCTGCATGAAAGGCATGTCCGCTCCTCCGGCGCTGGCCTGCGCCGGCACGTTTCCTTCCCGGAATAATACCATCTTTCCGTCAAGCCGCTTGGCGACAAGGCCGCCGCGCTGGCGGGCGTAGGACTTGGCCTCGGATTCGACCAGATGCAGCGACAGCCGTGTCGCACCGGCGATGCGCTCGGCCGAAAGCCCGCCCGACACGATTTCCGCCTCATGTGCCGCGATTTCGTCGCGCACCCGCTGGCGTTTGGTCTCCTCGGCCTCGGGGTCGAACAGATCGACCAGCGCCTGTGTTTCGTTCGGACCAAAAGCGTTCCACCCGCCCGATTCGTTGGGCTCGACGAGGATCAACGTGCGATCGGCTCGGCGATCGCTTACCTCGCGGGCCTCAAGCTCAAAACCGTGCGTGGCGAGAATGACCAGAGTCGTCGGCGCGTCGCCGCCGGGGCCTTCAGCCTGAGAAAGCTGCGTGAGTAGCGAGCGCAGCTCGGCGGTTTTCATCGGCTCCGGCTTTTCACCTTTGAGGAGGGCTCGCGTGGGGGCAATGCTTAATACCTTGATGCGGCCGACGTTCTGCTTGAACACCAGCAGGCGGGTTTTCCACAGTTCAACCGTGAGCGACCGGCCGACGGGCATGCGCGACTGCAACTCGCGATCGGGCACGTTCAGGTCGGCCATCAGGCGCTTGAGCTCGACCTCGCGGTCAGCCGCCACAATACGCCGACCCAGCGCCGGGACGCTGCGGCGGCCATTAATCGTATCGACGCGCAGTCGCTCATCATCGAGCAGTTTGTCCACATGCTGCATGAACTGCTGCTCGCGCTGGCGATGGACGGCGGGATCAGGACTGTTTCTCATCGGGAAGATGCGCCGGATGCAGGGTCAATTCGATCGTCAGACGTCCGATGCGCGTCGCGAGCGAGACGGCGCGACCGCCGCCACAAAAGCACGAGCACCAACGCCAGCCAGGTCCAACCGGCCACGGCGAATAGTACATACAATTCCCGCATCGCGACACACCTTTAATTGTAGATACCGACCGCCTGGCGATCGGCCGGCTCCGGTTCATCGAGCGCGCGTCCACAGCGCCTGCAAAACCGCGCATTGCCCGGATTGTCCGCGCCGCATACCGGACCGCGACATGCGACGCGCCGCCGCGGGACGCGGCTCAGTGCGGCGAACAAAGAGCGCAACACGCTCGCAACCATCCGGAAAATAAATCCCACTACGGCCGCGAACATCATCGCCGAGCACACCACCGCTATCGCGCCTAAAAGGCCGATAAACAAGAGGCTGTAAAAAAGAATTTCGGCGAGCATGGGCTTTAACTCCGGCAGCGCCAATTCTAGGCCATCTCCGCCGCAAGCGCCTGCCCACAGAACGAGCAGAATTCGTCGGACAGCGAAGGATACGCGCCGCAGATGCGGCAGCGCCGCACCTTTTCGACGACCTGTCGGCCACACTGCATGCAGAACTGATCGCCCGGCACAAGCCGCGCCCGGCAGCCGGGGCAGGCTGTCAGCGCAAACGCGCCGACGCCCCGCGCGGAAAAATTGGCCGGATGCTCAACGATTTCCTTGGCAGTCGCAAGGCTGATATGGGGCACGTTGTCGCGCAGCATTTTAATTGCCTGAATTTTTCTGCCGGCTTCAAGATCCGCGAAAATGCGGCTCCAAGCGGTCGATGAAATCAGTACGCTTCCGCCGGAATGCTGGAGTGTGCGCGGTAGTTGGGCGGTGGTGCGCGTCGAATGCAGGGGGGGCGGAGTTGCGCCGTGCGACGAATCGAATCGATCCAAAAGGGTCAGAAAGTCGGCCGCCGAACCGAAACGCTTGTCGAGACGGGCATAGCTCTTTCGAAATGCCTCGTCCAGAAGAGGCGGCGCGGCTGGATTGATTTCGCTCGGCAAATCGGTGCCGGCCGGCCGTTCGCCGGTCAGCAATTCGTATAACACCACGCCGCACGCATAGAGGTCCGCGCGCTGATCAACATCACCGCCAAGGCGCTGCTCGGGTGACATATAATCCAGCGTGCCCGCAATGTCGCGGGCCTCGTCGGCGCTCATCAAGGAGGAATAGTTCATGCTTTCGGCCGATATCTTCGCGACTTTGCCGAGTCCAAAATCCGTCAGTTTCACCAGCCCCTCAACGGAATAGCCCTGTGTGGCGGCGCGCTCGTGGACGAGTACATTTTCCGGTTTGATGTCGCGATGGACGACGTTTTTCCCGTGGGCGTGGTCGAGGGCACGAAGTATTTGCCGCATGACAGCGACGGTGTCACCGATGGACAGCGCCCGCTGTTCGATCAACGGGCGAAGGCTGTTGCCCGGCACATATTCCATCACCAGATACGGAGGGTCGGCATAGGGATCAAACCCCATGGCGCGGACGATGCACGGATGCATCAGGCCATGAATCGCGGCGCCTTCGCGCTGAATGTTGCGGATGTATTGCGGATCGGTGGGGATCTTGATGGCGACAACCTGGTCGGCCCAGACATGATGTGTCGCCTTCCAAACCTCGCCAAACGCACCGCGGCCGATGCGCTCCTGCAGGACATATTCGCTGATTCTCTGCTGGGGCGTTGGCATGGGGGAGATCCTCTGAGCGGAAGGCTGGAAGCAGGTGCAAGTTGCCGATGGCAGGTTGTCAGTTGTCAGCTAAATCGCGATTCCTTTTTGCCTATTTCGTTTCTTGTCTATCGTCGCTCGCCGAATGCGCTATCTGCCGGCAGCGTGCTGTCGACTGCGGACATGCCTGCTGCCGACCATTGCTGCAATTCCTACTCCATCCTTTCCGCCAACCAGTCGCAGACCAGCAGATTATATGCCGCGACAAGCAGCACACCCACAAGGGTGAATGTCCAGGCGGTGGTCCCGCGAATATTGAAATCAAAAAGCCACCAGAGCAGCAAGAATCCGAGGAAGGAATAGATCGTCACCAGCACCGCACCCGCGACGTTGGACCGCATGCGGCCAACCCATCCGACGATCGAGAAAGTTACAAATGGAAACAGCGCAACGGCCGCCAGCCAGCCGAGAAGTTTGCCGACATTGCCGAAAAAATGATTGACCGGCTCCGGGTTGCGATACCACGTTATTATCCCTACGACGAGGCCGAAAAATACGATTCCGGCCACCGCCGTTCCGATCGCCTTGCCACCGACTGCTTTGATAAACTCCATGCGTTGATCCCGTTTGTGCCCAATTTAGCGATTGTCGGACATTGTACAGCCCACTGGCATCAACAATGCGACCGGGCCAGTCCATTGATGATTCGATAGCAGCGCCGAGTCGCAAATTGCTGCTGGATAAAGGTTTGCGATCGGGATTTGACGTCGGCCAGTCGCGATTTCCGGACGCATCGGGAATGTTGACGATGCCAACCGCCCCCCGGATGATCGCGGTATGGCGTATCGGCCGGGGACAATGAGGCGGTTCGACTTTGATGTCGGGCGCTCGGTTGCAGGTAAATACCTGATCCAGCATCCCCTCGGCAGCGGATGGGAAGGGGAGGTGTACGCGATCGTCGAGAAGGCGACGGGCATTCGCCGCGCTGCGAAATTTTATTACCCCCATCGCGATCCGAATGGCAAAGCCGCCATCGCATACGCCCGCAAGCTCGATGCCCTGCGCCATTGTCCGATTCTGTTGCAGTATCACACGCAGGAAACCGCGACGGTGCGGCGGCGGAAGGTCATGGTGGTTATCTCCGAACTCGTCGAAGGCAAAAAGCTGAGCGAGTTTCTGGCCGATCAGCCGCGGCATCGCCTGCGCGCGTTCGAGGCGTTACATGTGCTGCATGCGCTGGCGCGCGGGATCGCGCCGATCCACGCCCGCGGCGAATATCACGGCGACATTCATGACGACAACATCATGATCCGACGGCAGGGAATCGGGTTTCAGGTGAAGCTGATCGACTTCTTTGATCTCGGCCGGCCGAGCCGTTCGAAAATACACAAGGACGTGCTCAACTTGATCCAGGTTTTTCACACGCTGGTCGGCGGGCGTGAAACCTATGCCAAGCAGCCGAAGGTCATCAAGGACATTATCCGGGGCCAGAAGGATTCGCTTATCCTCGCGCGATTTCAAAGCGCGGGGGATATACAGCGCTGGCTCGAGTCGATCGAATGGTGATGGCGCGCAGGAACCTGACGGGGTGTTTGAGATGAACGGGCCGGCCGCGCCGGAGTTTTACGGAGACGCCTGCAACTGCGCGGGCGCCAGTTGTGACGCCAGCTACAAACATTATGCGGGCGTCAGACTTTTCGCGGGCCTTTGAAGTTGCGCTTCACTTCAGATTTTTCGCATGCGTCAAACCTTGCGCAGGCGCCGCAACTGTCCCGGCGTGAGCGTCCAAAGAAGTTTTGCCTGGCCGGGCTTCACGGCATCGGGAAATTCGAGCAGGCACGCGCCACCTTTTTTCAGCGTAATAAATGAGTCCTGTAGCCCGCTGAGCATCCATCCAATGCACAGGCCCAGATGCGGCTCGTGGCCGACGAGCATCACGGCGGCATCCTTCTTCTGCAATTTCAAACCGGCCAGCCATTGTCCGATTGCGCTGGGGCGCTTGGACGGAATCAGTTCGCTGCGGCGCTGTATTTTCGCACCGTCGAAGGCTTCGGAAAGGATTTCCGCTGTTTCAAGTGCGCGGGTGAGTGGGCTGGTCGCCAGCACGTCAACTTTGGAGATCACTGTGCGCAGGCCACGGGCGGCCTTGCGCATTTTCCGCCGGCCCGGTTTGGTCAACGGGCGAAACGCGTCGTCGCGATCCTGCTTTTTAAATTCCTCGCGATCAACGGCAATCGCATGTCGAATGACAAGCACCTGCATGGGCAAAACGCTTCCTCTCAGGCCGATACATTTTCGCCGCACGGCACGGCAAAGTCACACCATGCTAATCCCGCAGGCGGCGGTGGCGTAGCGGGCGGCGTTAAGGAATGGCTAAGACAATCCGCGGATTACGACGGCAGCGGGCGCTTGCCGAATTTGATGGCCGGCATTTCGGGCGATGGCGCGACCCAGCGCACGGCGTTCTCAATCACCTTCAGGATTTGAGGATTGTGGTAAGTGGGGTATGTCTCATGGCCGGGCCGGAAGTAGAAGATGCGTCCCGCTCCACGCCGCCAGGTGCAGCCGCTACGGAAGACTTCGCCGCCGGTGAAACTGCTGATGAGGATCGTTTCCTCGGGCTCGGGTATGTCGAAGAATTCGCCGTACATCTCTTCCTTTTCCAGCACGATATGGTCATCGATGTCCTTGACTATCGGATGGCCGGGCCGGGTCACCCAGAGCGTTTCGCGATCATCGGAGACGCGCCATTTCAGATTGCAGGTGGTGCCCATGAGTCGCTGGAAAATTTTGGAGAAATGCCCGGAATGCAGCACGATCAGTCCCGCGCCGGCGAGAATGCGCTTGCGCAACTTTTCAACACCGGCGTCGTTGACTTCGTTGTGGGCCATATGGCCCCACCAAATCCAGACGTCGGTGTTGGCGAGACGCTCATCCGTCAGTCCGTTTTCAGGTTCGTCGAGAGTGGCGGTGGTGATGGCAAAATCGCCGGCATGTTTCAGACCGGCCGCCAGTGCACCATGGATTCCTTCCGGGTAGATCGCACCGATTTTCGGGTCTTTTTTCTCGTGTCGGCCTTCGTTCCAGATGGTTACGCGGATGGGCATGGGTTCTCCTCATCGGGCTTGTGCGGGTTTGGATGCCTAGCAGCCCGTGGTTTTATCCATCATGCGCCGCGCGCGGCGTTCATCGGGTTCGGGCGCCAAAAACCTGACTCGGCCGCGCGATAGCGATTCCCGATCGATCCCAGGGCCGCCTGAAACCGATGCCACGCATTT
>JBBQCK010000151.1:0-6519 GCA_038318605.1 Tepidisphaerales bacterium
AATCGCTCGGCCAGTGTTGTAATCGAGCCATCCTTTTCAGTGCGCGTTACGGTACGCGTCGCGTGCTGGCAGGTGATGAGCCGGCCCTGGAGATCGCGCGTGTTGCCGTTGGCGTTGTGGCTCTGTGTGCGAAAAATCTCGACGCCCTTGCCCGGGGTGAAACCGGCGAATTTCATTGGCAGGAATATCGCTGAAGAGCAAATAACCGCCGGCATCATCATCGAACCAGACCGGCCCCTCAATGAACCGAAACCCGCCGGCGCACTTTTCCAGCCGCGCATCGGCCGGAATGATGCGACCAAACTCCGCAACATCATCGCGGACAAATTCGGCGGTTGATTGCGTTGTGGGCGCGGACGTTGGCAAGGGTGTGCCGGATGCGGTCATGAACACTCCGATGAAGATGACTTCGAGCAAGCGATGCATTGATCTCCCGATGCCCACGTGGGCATACCAGCGCCCATCCCAAAAGAGATGCCAGATTATCGAGGAGTCGAACAGGCGGACATCCCTTTTGTTCCTTTAGACACCCACGTATCAACCGATCACCGGGCGATGGTATCATGAGACGATCGCAGGCGAAACGCCGATGGGAACGTTCACGGTCACGATGCCTCCCGGTGGTGTTCGCTAGCCAAAGAATGCACTGGACCGAATCCATGACGGTCCTCGAGTTGGAGTTGCGTCCGGCTGAAAAGGGCCGGGCGCTTCAGGTCAAAACACTTCGCGAGCAACTCGGGCAGGTGGATAACCAGTCGCTGCAGAGGACCAGCCCCGGCGGTCAATGTTGTGCGGGCCAGAGTCGGTGGCCCGCCGGCCCCGGCCATTGAACTTCGTTGCGTTAGCCCGCGCGGGGCGAGCGGAGTACGATGACGTCATGAGCACCACTAAAATGCGCGCTGAGATCAAGAAGGCGGTCGACCGCCTCCCGCCGGCGCGCTTGTCCTCGTTAGCCGACTACGTCAGCTTTCTGACGCGTCCATCGATCTCCGACCGCCTCACAAACGCGGAAAAGGCGGCCGCCGCCGGTAAGGTCGCTGACTGGCGTAAGGTGCGTTCAGATGTTTGAAGTTGTCCTGTCGCCCGAGGCACGTGCATTCTACGCTGCCGCGGATCGGCCGCTCGCGAGAAAGTTGGCGCGGTGTTTTGCGCAGTTGGAACGCGAGCCGTATCGGCACGGCAACATCAAGCGGCTCACGGGCGAGTTCGCGGGGCGGTTGCGCTACCGCGTTGGCGACTGGCGCGTGCTTTATCGTATTGACGACGCCTCGAAGCGAGTGATCGTCTTGGTCATCGCACATCGCCGGGATGTGTACGAGTAGTCTGTACATCTATTTACAATCCCGCCTGCCGTTCGCGGATTCCCGATCCCTCATTGCTCAAAAAACAACACCGGCCGGCGAGCGTCATGCCCGGCCGGCCGGCGTTGGAAGCTGGAATCCTTTCGCTTCCCGTCCTTGATTGTATGCGCCGTCGCTATGTCGCCCGCACCGGGCTGACGATGTGTTCGGCCACCAGTTTTTCCAGAAACGCCGCCAGACCATCGTCTATGTTCGATCCGATTCTCAACTTCGCCGCCGCCAGCGCTTCCGGGCGGGCGTTGCCCATGGCCACGCCCAGGCCGGCGTTTTTCAACATCGGCACATCATTCACGTCATCACCGATCGCGACGATCTCGGCCGGCGAAATGCCGTGCCGGCGCGCCACGTGCAGGATGCCCTCCCATTTGTTCACTGCCGGGTCGAACACCTCCAGCACCTCGACATCCTGCGCCGGCACGTGCAGGCTGTGCGACACGATCCGGCCGGCAAATTTCTCCATCACCAGCGCCTGAATGCGCCGCGTCTCGGCCGGGTCGGCGACGATGCCGACGCGGATCGTATGTTCGTGCGTCTCAAGCGCCAGGTCTGCCACCTCACGCAGCGTGGCGGCCGTCTGACGCATCCACTGTTTCGTCGAATCATTGTGCGCCTGCCCCGCCTGCACGAGATAATCCATGCCGGCCTGTCCGTGATCCTGCAGCGCCAGCGGCGAATGCCCCAGCGCCACAAACTCCGTGCAAAGCTCACGCGCCAGACTTGGCTGCATGGCGGTGCGATGCAGCGTGATGCGCTGGCGGGTATCCATGACCATCGCCCCGCCGACAAAAACCGCCGTATCGTAATGGGCGACGGCGTCCAGAATCGTGCGGCTCTCGGTCCAGTTGCGACCCGTCGCGAAACAAACGAGCAACCCCGCGCCCAGCGCCGCATGAACCGCCGCCTTGGTGCGCGGCCGCACCGTGCCATCCGGCGCCAGCAACGTGCCATCGAGATCGATTGCGATCATTCGGTAACGGGCAGTTGGTAGCGGGTGGTCGGTGCGGATCTGGGGACTGGCCGACGATCCGCTTGACCGCGCATCGATCCGCTCTGGCGCATTGGCTGCGCGAGCGGGGTTGGTGGGCTGGGAATTGGGCGTCAGCGGCACGATCGAAGCAACTTACGAATTGCGGCCGCACGACGCAATAGATTGTGTCGCTCGCGCCGGGTTATACACAGGGTAGTCGTTCGTGATACGCTCTGTGCGTGATGGATGGGCAGGCGAGTCAGGATCTCAATCACTCGCGGGCCGCGCGCCTGGGGATGCCGCTTCTGATGTCGGCAGTGATTTTTCTTGCCATTGCGCCGACCCTGCCGATGCTCGAATTTTCGGGGGGCAGCGAAAATCTGGTCGTCGCCACCGCACTGGAAATTCGGCGCGACGGCACACTTCACCGCTGGCTCGAACCAACACTGCAAACTGAACCGCGCATTGCCAAGCCGCCGCTGGCCGCCTGGATCGCGGCCGCTGCGATCGATCGCGCCACGTTGCGCGAACTGGACAATTCCGATCCACTCGTGCGCGAACGCGCTTTTCGCCGCCTGGCCTGGGAGGTGCGCTGGCCGGCGCTGTTGGGGGCGTGTTTGGCGCTGTGGGGTGTGTTCGAGTGGGGGCTGGCGCTGCGCGATTTTGAAACGGGCTGGATGGCCGCCTGGTGCGCAGGATCGACGCTGCTGTTTCTGCGCTACGGCCGGGCCGCGAGCGTGGATGTCTGGCTGATGCTGTTCGTAATATGGACGAACGCCTTTCTCGGCCGCGCGATATTCAAAGGCGAACGATGGCGCGGGTACATCGGCGCCGGGGTGTGTCTTGGCCTGGCTTTCATGAGCAAAGGTCCGGTCGCGATTTTGCAGACCATCCTGCCGGCCGCGGTCTGGTGGGGATGGAGGAAATACCGGTGCATCGCAGAGGCGCAGAGGGCAAACCGCCTCCAGGCGCCGATTCGAGGGACAAGCATTGAAGCGAAAGGCCGATCAGACGAACAAATTGAATTGGAGCAAACTCCAGCCCATCCTGAATGGCAACCGACAACTGCCGACCGGCATTCGCCCGATCCGCCTACAGCACAAGCCGTCCCGCTTACTCCCGGCCGCCTGCTTCCGACGCCCGACTCACTACCGCCTACTGCCTACTGCTTACCGTTAATAGCAACAACCCTCATCTCCCTCGCCATAGCCGCCCCATGGTTCGTGATGATTGCCGTGCGCCATACCGATGTCTGGCGGCGATGGTTCAGTGAGGTTTCGCGATCGGGCGCAACCGACATGAGCGCGGGCTCGCCGGCGGCTTATGGCGTGATCGTCCTGCTGATGCTGCCATGGACGGCCTTTCTGGTGTATGCGGCCGTCATGGGTTGGAAGGAACGGCGCATTCGCACTGCATCGGCGGCGGCGCTGGCGTGGGTGTGGCTAATCGTGCCCATCGTGATCATGTCGTTTTTCCGCGACCGCAAGGAGCGGTATCTGCTTCCCATGGTCGGACCGGCCGCCGTATTGGCGGCGATCGGATTGCGGCTTTGTCTGCCTCACAATGCGGATCGCGAGAACCGCGCCAATCGCGATTGCTGCGCCAATCGCGCCGGCCGCTGGCTGATCTTTGGACATTGGATCCTGATGTCGCTGCTGTGCGTCGGCTTTCCAATAGCCGCCGGCTTTTTCTTCCCGTGGTTTCATCGCCCGGCGTGGTACGCGCCAGGCGTCGCGATTGCCATGGCCATCGCCAGCGGGGCGCTGCTGCTGGCGACGTTAATCGGCCGGCGCCTTTGGAAAAACGCCTTAATCATCGGCTCGGCGGCTTCCCTCTTGCAGCTTCAGGCGTTTTTCATGGTCGGCTACAGCCGCAGCGACGAGGGCCTCAGCGGCATGCGCCCATTGGCCGAGGCGATCCGTCAGCGCCATGGCGATGCCCCCGTTTGGTACTACCGCCCCGACGGCAAGCGCAAGCTCGCGCCCAACGACCTCTCGATTTACCTCAATCGCGCCGTTCCCCTCGTGTTCATCGCCCCGCCGCGCGAAGGCGACCCTGTGCTGGTCATGATCGATCGCGCCAACCACGAACCCCCGACTCCGCCGCCGGGATTTATCCCCTTCGCCACCGTCGAGCGCGATGGCGATAAACTCACGGCGTACGAACTGCCAAACCTTCGTTAAGTAATCGCGCCTCGGTGTTTTGTCATCGAGACCTATTTCTCTTGTGATGCGGGCGTCCGCGTTCTGCAGTGCGGACATCCCTGCTCTCGACGCCCGTCAGCCCGGGTGCCGCAGGTCGGCGTACGCCGAGACCCGTGCGTCGGGATCACCACCACAATTGCCACGCGCACAGTAGTTACAAACGCTTTACACGCGATCAGTGCGGATGCGGGTAAGCTCCGTGCGATCAAGGCCCTTGCCGGCCGCGCGCGTGCGCGTCTTGCAATGGCGCTGGCGAGGGTCGCCGGCGCCGAACGTCCCGGGCTGGCGAAGTGCGCCTCAGGCGCGTGGTTCTGCCGGAGATTCATCATGCAAAAGCGTTTCAAACTCGGTCTGCTGGCGATCGCCGGTGCGTGCTGTTGGCTGCAATCGAATGTGCCCCTGATGGCGCAGCAGCCACCCTCGACCCGGCCGGCGACCAACCTCCAGGGCGCACAAAGCCGCATCACCGCCGTCACCGTTTACGAGCATAACGCCCTCGTCACGCGCGAGGTCGTCGTACCCGACGGCGCGGGCCAGTTCGAGCTTGTTGTTGGTCCTCTCCCAGCTTCCACCATCAACAGCTCGCTTTACTCCGAAGGAACCGACGGCACGCGTGTGATGACCACGCGCTATCGATCGTGGGTGATGCAGGAAAACACTGCCGACGATGTCCGGCGCATCGACAAGCAACTCAAGGAGATCGAACTCGACAACCAGACCGTCCAGCAGCAGATCGCCACGGCGCAGATGAATCTGCAACTGCTGAACAAGATGGAGGATTTCACGGCCGGGGCGCTGCGGCAAATGACCGAAAAAGGAATGTTCAACGCCGAAGCGCCGACCAAGCTCGCCGAATTCATCATGTCCACCCGAACCAAGGGCGCCGCCGACGTGCAGGCGATGCAGCAGAAGATTCAGGCGAACAACGAGGCCGCCCAATTTCTGGCGCGCGATCGCGCGAAAGTGGCGGCCGGCGGCGACAAGACCATTCGCGAGGCGGTCATCGTCGTGGACAAGGAAAAACCCGGCGCATCAACCGTACGGCTGAACTATCTGGTGACGGCGGCCGCCTGGAAGCCGCAATATCGCCTGCGCGCCGCCACGGGCGAAAAGCCGGAGCTGCAACTGGAATACCTGGCATCAATCGTCCAACAGACCGGCGAGGATTGGAACAACGTAGACGTGGTGCTCTCAACCGCCGAGCCGATGCTCAGCGCTGCACCTCCCGAGTTGGCGATGTTGGCGGTGGATGTGACGACTGCCGCAGCGGTGGCCAGCCAAAACGGAACGAACGTAACTTTAAATATCGGCTCGGCAAGCAAGGTCGATCTTCGAGCGGGCGGTGACGGTGGTACCACTGTTTCCCACGCAAATCGTCAATACAAGGAAGAAGCCGCACAATACGCAAACTCCGGAGACATTAAATCGGCCAATGCTCGCTTTAATGACGCCGGGGCTGTCTCCCAGGCAGATGATCTCGTGAATTTCGATCGTCCGGGATATCTGGGTATACAGCCCTCACATGAAGGCCAGAGCGTCACCTTCCACCTCGATAAGCGTCGCCTGACCATCCCCTGGCGCGATGATGAACAACTGGTCGAAATCGATCGTCTCGCGATGAAGCCGGACTATTTCTATAAGGCCGTGCCCGTTTTGACGGAGCATGTATATCGCCTGGCCAACCTCACCAACGACAGCAAGTATGTCATTCTGCCGGGAGAGGCAACGATGTATCTCGGCACGGACTTCGTTGGCCGGGCCAGGCTGCCGCTGGTCGCGATTGGTGAACAATTCACGGCCGGTCTCGGCGTCGATCCGCAGTTGCAGGTGCATCGCGAGCTGCTCGACAAGAAGAAGACAACGCAGGGCGGAAATCAGGTGCTCTCATTCGATTATCGCCTGACCGTCAGCAGCTATAAGAGCGAGGCCGTCAAGGTGCAGCTATGGGATCGCCTGCCGCATTCGGACGGCGACGCGGTGAACGTGA
>JBBQCK010000152.1:0-6512 GCA_038318605.1 Tepidisphaerales bacterium
TCTCCTGGCGCTTTTCCAGCGGCAGTAGATACCAGTCGCGGGTTTTTACAAACGGATAGATGAACAGATATTTTCGTTTACCGGGCACGATATGCGTGCGGCTTTCGGGAGTGTGAAACGGATCGAGCTTGTCGATGTACATGGAGCGTTTGGTCATCGCCAGAAAGTTCCAGGGCGTCGTCAAATATCCGCCGAGACGCGTCTTGTTGATCGACGCGTTTTGAGCAGTGAAGTCGTCGGCGCTGAGGCTGATGCGCCATAGGACAAAATCGACATCCGCCTTCAGGCCGACTGTGCTATAAGTCAGGCACATCATTCCGGGCCGGCGTGACGCGAAAATTGCGGCGAATTCATCGCGTGCGGCGGCCTTTGCCACGTCGTCGAGCCTGCGAAAGGCCGGATCGAGCTTGAAGCATGCGAATGAAACAAACTGCCGCTGAATGGCTGGCCCGCCGCTCGCGACTTGAGGCCGCCCGGCCGAAGCCGTCGCAGCGCCGCTCGTCGAATGATCCGATGTAACTGACTGACTCATTTCAGCTCCTTCGCCGCATTGTACGCCGACAGAGCCGCACACCAACCCCCGGAGAAGGAGAATTGCGCAGGATGCGATCTGGGAGAGGTGGTGGGGTGAAAAGGAAACCTGGGAAATGCAGCCGGCACCTTTCCTTTTTCTAGCGGCTGCCGCTTGCTACCGCACACCCGATTAACCGTGGCGAGACATCTGACACCGGAGAACCATCGTAGTCGCCCCAGAGGTGTTCGAGTTTCAGTCCGTGGCGGCCAAGCAACAATTCCAGTTCGCGGGCGAAAATGTGTGTCATCGAAAAATGCCGATTGTCCTGGTGCAAGTTCCCCTCGGCATCGAACCATCGGTATTCAAACATGACGTCCTGGGTCTGGTCCCAGGCCGAGCGCTCGATGTGGGTGGTCTTGCATACGGTCCGGTCAAGCGATGGGACGTAAAACGCGATCGGATCGAGTCCTCGCTCGCTCGGCCGGGCGAGTTGCGCGGGATCGGGATTGAAAATGTCGATCCAGAACCGGCCGCGCGGGCGGAGGTGCTTTTTGACAGCCCGAAGCGTTGCGTCCTGCCTCGCCAGCGTGGTGAAGGTCAAAAATGTGTTGAACATCAGCACGACCCAGTCGAACTGCTCTGCGAGGTTTAGCTTCAGAATGTCTCCGCGCACGAGGCGCAGAGAGGCATCGTCCAGTCCAACCGCGTCGCGTTTGCGCCGGGCGATGGAGAGCATGTCGGCCGCCACGTCTACGCCGACCACGCGATGTCCTGCCTGCGCAAGTGGTATGGCGGCGCGGGCGGTGCCGGTCGCCAATTCGAGAACGCGGCGCAGCCGATTGCCGATGTGCTTCATCAAAAACGGCACGTCGCGTTCCAGCCACGGATATCCCGCGTACTCAGGGTCGTAATATTCCGCGATGGCGCGATAGGACTTCATCGCCGTCGATTGTGCGACAAGGTTGCAGCTTGTCACGCGCGGACGTGCCGGGGAATTTGCGGTGGCTGTCGTTACAATCCCACTCCCTATGCAACCCTCGGCCGATCGTGATGCGACAACTGATGCCCCGACAACTCCTCCACGCGCGATCAACATCGGCATCATCGGTTTTGGTCGCATCGGCAGCGAACATGCAGGGCACCTTGCCAGCGCCGCCAACTGCCGGGTGGTTGCCGTCGCGGACCAGACGCCGGCTCGCCGCGAACTGGCGGGCGCCGCGGGGCGCGCGGTTCATGCTGACATCGATCCCCTGCTGCAGGATCCCGCCATTGAGGCGGTGCTTGTCTCAACGCCCACCAGCCAGCATTTCGAACATGCCCGGCGCGCGCTGGAGGCGAACAAGCATGTGATGATCGAAAAGCCGATGGCGATGAACCTCGGCGAGGCGCGGTGGCTTCAGCAGGCGGCCGTTCGGCAAAAGCGCATGCTCAGCGTCTTTCACAACCGCCGCTGGGATGCGGACTTTCTGGCGGTGAAGAACGCAGTGGAATCGCAGGTCTTCGGGCGGGTCATCAATGTTGAATCGCGTCTGGGCCAGTGGGCGAGCTGCGTCGGCCCGGCGGCACGGGAATGGCGCCCCAACTGGCGCAACGAAGCCGCGTGGGGCGGCGGCGGATTGTTCGACTGGGGCAGTCATTTCCTCGATCAGCTCTGGCGGCTGTTCTGGCCGGACAAGCCGGTGCGCGTATTCGCCCAGCTTCGTGGCAATATCTGGTCGAGCGATTGTGATGACTTCGCACGCGTCGTGATCGATTTCGAATCGGGCGCGGCTGGCATGGTCGAAGTCAACACTACAACCGCACGCCCGCTCCCGCGCTGGCACATCGACGGCGCGGCCGGAAGCGCCGACAGTCCGTTCAGCCTGCGGTTCGATGTAAACGCGTGGGCGCAACTCGAATTTACACCTGCCAGCGACAACGGTGCGCAGATCGACGCTTCGCGGCCACTGCGCAAAGTCCAGGTTCATGCCCTGAGCGAAGTCGATATTTGGATGCGGTTTGCGGCGGCCTGCCGCGGAGAGGGATTGCCGGCGGTCTCAGCGGAAAGCGTGCTGCCGACCATGGCGCTGCTCGATGCGGCCCGTGAATCGTCGCGATCGGGTGTCGCGGTCGCCGTACGAGATCTGGTTCAGTGGGTTTATTGAAGGGGCGCACGTTTTTAAGCGTCGAATTGCCCCAGAGCGCGGGCAGAGTGCAAACCTTGCAGCGTTTGGCAGGTCGTGCCGCACAATGGAATTGGCGCGTGGCCGCAGCGTTTGGCCTCGTCGCGTTTATATGGCGGCGAAGTCGTTAGGGTGGCTACAATTATCTGTTCGCTTCCGACCGACGCATTTAACCCGCCTGTTCGCACCTGAAGGAAATTTCCATGCATCGCAAAATCAAAATGTATTCGATCACCGCAGCATCGGCGTTGCTGTTTTCATCTGCAACGGCGATCCACACGTTTGCAATCGATCCCGCCTCGGCCGTCAGGCCGCTGGTGCGCGATGGTGTAGACATGGGCGGACTGGCGCCGGAGGTGAAAGAGGAACTGAAGGCGAATCCAGAGGCTAATGCCCCCGGCGAGGCGGCGCGCACGGCCGCCGTCGAACAGCGGGCGCAGAAGGTGATCGATCGTGCAACCGCGTACCTCAAATCGCAGCAGCAAGCGGATGGCGGCTGGCAGAAAGCCGCTGCCGAGCCGATCGGTATCACCGCTCTGGTGCTTCGAGCAGTCGCAACCGATCCAAAAACGCGAGACGCCGATTGGGTGAAAAAGGGATACGCCAAGCTGCTTGGAGCCCAGCTTGAAAATGGCGGGATCTATAAGGACTCGCTGGCCAACTACAACACCGCGATTGCCATCAGTGCCATGGCCGCCGCCGGGCCGGATGCCTATTCAGAACAGATGAAAAAAGCCGTGCAGTATTTGAAGAGCCTCCAATGGAATGACATGATCGTCGGGCCGAAAGGGGAGAAGAACATCGATCCGAAAAATCCGTTCTGGGGTGGAGTCGGCTACGACTCGAAGGGCCGGCCGGATGGATCGAATATAAACATCTTCATCGACGCGCTGCACGATGCGGGCGTGCCGAAGGACGATCCGGCCTATAAGAACGCAATGATTTTCGTGTCGCGCATGCAAAACCGTAGCGAAAGCAACGACCAGAAGTGGGCCGGCGAGGATGGCGGGTTCATTTACACGCCGGCCGGTAATGGCGAAAGCAAGGCGGGCGATTTCACGACGCCCGAAGGAGACCGGCGCCTGCGCAGCTACGGCTCGATGACTTACGCCGGCTTGAAGAGCATGATCTATGCTGGCATTTCAAAGGATGATCCACGGGTCAAGGCGGCGTGGGACTGGATCACCGCCAACTGGTCGCTGGTTGAAAACCCCGGGATGCGCCAAGGTGACCCTGCCAAGGCGACGCAGGGAATGTATTACTATTATCACACCCTTGCTCGCGCGCTGCATGCCTATGGCGAGCCTGTAATTTCCAACGGCAAATCTCCCGGCCAGGATTGGCGCGTTCAGCTCATCGACCATCTGGCGAAATTACAGCATGACAACGGCAGCTTTGTTGGAGAAAAGCGCTGGTACGAGGACAACCCGACGCTGGCAACGGCCTATACGATCATGGCGCTGCGGGAAGCAGTCGAGGATTTGCGACAGCACCCGGTAGGGGGCAAGTAGAGGCCCCATAATTCGGGGACTTTCTTGGCGGAGCAAGTTGCTCATTGACGGTTAACTCGATCGTTTCCAGCATTCGATTTTCATGTCCGTTGGCATCGGGCAGGAACACGACCAGGAGGTCATTTGGGCGTCGCCGTATAAACGACATTTCGTCCAGGGTCGGTCGCGATGTATTGGGCGGACGGGGAGGCGTTTCCCCGTTATCGACATATTTTTCCTTTCGATATAAAATATTGCGACTGTTGGATGTGATGCAGACCGCTACCCAATCATTGCCCATGCAGCAGATTGAGGCATTCTGCCGGAAGCACTGCATATCTGAATTCTCGCTCTTCGGCTCGATCCTCCGAGACGATTTTGCGCCCGACAGCGACGTTGATGTGCTGGTCGCGCTGGAACCCGGCCGCACCATGACGCCGGAGAGTTTTCTCGATATGCGCGATGAGCTCTCCGCAATGTTCGGCGGGCGCGAAATTGATCTCGTGCAGAAGCGCCTGCTTACAAACCCCTTTCGACGACGAGAAATCCTCGCGACGCGCCGGGTGCTGTATGCCGCGTGACCGCTCCGACGATGCGGCCGTTTTTGACATGCTACGGGCCGCTCAAGGCGTGTTGCGCCACACCGCTGGGAAAGCACGCGACGACTACGAGCGCCAGGAGCTTCTCCGCGATGCGGTTGAACGGAAGATTGAAATAATCGGTGAAGCCGCCCGCCGGATCACCAAGGCGTTTCGCGACCAGCATGCCCAGGTGCCATGGCGCGTCATTATGGCGACGCGTCACATTCTTGCCCACGACTACGACGAAGTGGACAACGATATCGTGTGGCGAATCGTGACCGACCATATCCCGCTGCTCATCGCGCAACTGAGCCCGCTTATTCCGCCACAGCCTCCCATTCAGGAATGATCCGGGTCGGCGGCGACCATTGTGCCACCACGTTGATTCCCCGCCGACTTCAGTCGAACTGCATCAACTCGGCATGCAAGTTGAAAGTGGAGAGGACACGCATCGCATAGAGATTGGCATTCTTAATGGCCTGCCGGAACGTCCGACGGCGCCTGTCTGCCGCCACTTCGTTGGCTTCCGCACGGCGGTTTTCAAACTCCGTTCACCCTTGGCCGCGCAAATGGCCTTTAGGGTTCCGTGCCTTGGCGATAACTCTTTTGGTCTTGGATGCGGTCAGAGCGCCAAGTCGGCGAATTCGAGGTCGCCGGTGATTATGTCCTTGACGCTGAAGGCGGCGTGCGAGCCGAGCACGGCGGCGGAGAGATATTGGCCGCCATCGCCGGCGACGCGGAAGCTCCAAGTTCCCGGTTCGCCGGCGACCAGGAATATCTTGTTGTTGGGCCGATCCCAGTAAAGGATGTTCGCCTTGGTGCCGGCGAACGAAAGGTCGGCATATTGGCCGGTCAGCGCGTTGGCGGTTACCTGTGAGGTCATCCACGCACCGCTTTCAAGCCGGCTGAACATGAGGGTGCTTGAATCGGTGTCGTAATAGGTAAAGGCTGCCCGCTTCTGCGAGTCAAATGCCAGCGACGTGAAGAGCGCGCCGGCGGGCGTGGTATTGGCGTTCGTCACCTTGAATGATCCGCTGAAATACTGGGTGGCGTATCGGAAAGTGTGCGTTGTCGAATTGAGAAACGCGACTGCCCAGGTTCCAGTGCCGGTGTTCCACGCGAGGCTGCTGTGGGCACCGGTCTTGCCGGAGGAATCGAGCGTTCGAACGGTCCACTTGGTGCTGCCCGAAACATCCTGCTGTGCGAATTTGGAGTCGCCCTTGGTGCTGTCGAAATAGCTGATGGCGGCGCGGTTATCCGATGGGGAGAAGCCAAGGGATGTATACAAACCCACCGTGCCAGTGCGATCGATAATGCGCCGTGACCAGCTTGTAGATGCCTTGAAGGCGTATTTCAGATCACCGTTTGCCGAATCGTAATAGGAAATGCCGGGATGGCCGTGCTTGTCCAGCGCCAGGGAAAGGTACTGGCCGGCGCCGCTGATGCTGTCAACAACCTGCGCCTGCGACCACACACCCAACGTTGATCGCGTGGCGTATTTCAGATCCTTGTCCGATGAATCATAGAACGCCAGATGCAAAGTGCCATCCGCTGCGAAGGCGACATCGTTGAATGTTGCCTGCGCGCCCGGCACGTTGAGGCGTGCCATTGTCAGTGCCAGAGCGGCATCGATATTCAATCGCGCGTAGGTTCGGCCGGTGTTGGGCGCCTCCTCGGTGTCGCCGTCGTAATTCGGAACGCCGCTGGCCTTCATGATGTTCATGATCTCGTCGGGTGTGATCGACGGATCGATCTGCTTCATCAG
>JBBQCK010000153.1:0-6500 GCA_038318605.1 Tepidisphaerales bacterium
TGGTGTAATCGGTCATCGAATGGAATCACAGCGACGTCAGGGAGCAGGCTGATGCCAAAAATGCCGCCCGCCGCCATTCACCGGTGGGTTTTATATATTCTGCTGGCGATGATTCCGGCCGGCGGATGCACCAATTACAACCAGAAAGTCGATCACCTGGTGGATACCTACCGCCAGGGCCGCTTTGAAGAAGCCGCGGCCGAGATCGTTGAGATATCGAAGGACGAGGAAGCCTCAAAGGATGAGCTGGTTATACTGCTGGAGCAGGGGGCGGTTTTGCGCGCCGCCAACCGCCTGGCCGAGAGCAATGCGGCGCTCGAGCGCGCCTATCAAATCTGCAAGACGTTTGATGAGAAGGCGAAGATTCGCCTTAGCAAAGAGGCTTACGCGGCGCTGGTGAATCAGGCCTCCACCCCCTATGAGGGATATGGCTACGACCGGATCATGATCTGCGTCTACAAGGCGCTCAATTACCTTGAACTTGGATCGGTGGATGATGCGCGCATCGAGGTGAACCGCGTTCGCGAAGCGCAGCAGGATTGCGCGGAGCGATATGCCGACAAGATCGACAACGACCGGGCGGCTGCCCGCGATCAGGGATACGACGTCGATCGCACGATGCAGGATCCGAAGCTGCAGCAGATGCTGTCGAGCAACTACGCCGATCTGCCGGATTTGCGCGGCGAGGCGGTGTACCTCAATCCATACGCGGAATATGTGCAGATGCTTTTTCATCTGTACGCGGAGGATCGCCTATCGCGGGAAAACGGCCGCGTGGCGGCGAGGAATTTGCGAGGCATGGTGGACGGTCCTGTGCGCCGATACCTGGATGCCGATTTGGTGCAGGCGGAGCAGATCGCGCGTTCACAGGCTGCGGAGCCGACGACCTATATCCTGCTTGAGACTGGTGTCGCGCCGCGGCGTGATCAGATTCGCATCGACCTCCCGATATTTCTCCTCAATCTCGGGCGGCACGATACATTTGTTGACTATATCGGCGTTGCATTTCCGACGTTGAAGACGCAGGGGGGCTACGACAGTGGCCTGCGAATTCACACCTCGGCCGGCAATTTCGCGACTCTGCCAGTTGCGGATATGGATCGCATCATCGGGCAGGAGTTCAAGAATGAACTGCCCGGCGTTATCACGCGGACAATTATATCGGCGGCCCTGAAGGCCGGCATCAGCTACGCCCTGGCACGGGGCACGAAAGACAACGACACGGCAAACGCGCTGGTTCGGATCGGTTCGTTGATCTATCAGGCGGCAACCAACGAAGCTGACCGTCGCACATGGCGCACGCTTCCGCGACAGATGCAGATTGCCCGCTTTGCGACCCCGCGGGACAGAAACCTTCTGCTCGAGTTTGACGGTGCCCCGCCGAGAAATATCTCCTTGGCACCGGGTACGATTAACGTGATCTGGATTCGCCAGACCGGCCCGCAATGCGTAACGCCAGCGGTTCGGCAGCTTGTCTTGAAATGATGGTGCCAGTTTGCCGCTGCTCGCGGACGATACCGCACTGACGATCCATGCGGTAAAGTGTCACTTATAGAGGACGGCCATGGGCCGTTGAAGACCTTGCGCACCGCAATGACGAACAGGAGTTTCATGCGACGTTTCCAATTGCCGGCATTTGCAATCGTGGCCGGGGGGTTGCTTGTCATCCTGGGATGCAACAACCGCACCGTCAACACGGCCGAGATGACGGCCGATGGCCGATGGAAATGGGTGGAGACGGATTCGAGCCTTGCCAAGAGCGTCGCGCTGATTGGCGCCACCCGTGGCAAGGCGGACGACCTGCTGCGCATTCAGGTTGAGGTGCGGAATCTGACCAATTCGCCTCAGCGATATTATTACAGGGTGGAGTGGTTCGACGACCAGAACTTTGAGGTGAACTCTCCCTTGTCCACTTGGCAGGTACGTACGCTTCAGGGCGGCGAAAGCCAGCGCATCAATGGCGTCGCCCCCAATCCGCGCGTCACTGACGTGCGCGTCAAGTTGCAGGAAAGCAACCGCAATTGATGCAGTCATAGTTGTTACCAAAAGCGAAGGACAAACCATGAAATATACAATCGTTCGTCGTGCGGCTCTTGTCGCGTGTTCGTGTTCCGCCATCAGCGGGGCGCTTGCGTGCAATTCAAGTGGTGGCGGCTGGAAGCAGACCGACGACCCGGCCGAGCTGCGCAGCACGGGAAGTGCCGATATCCAGGATTTTGATAAGGCAATTCCCGAATTGATCAACAAGATGATGGCCAGCCAGCCGTTTCAGGATGAAATGGCGCGTCTTCATGACGTGTTGCCTCGCGGGAAGAAGCCGTTGATCAAGATCACCCGATTGCAGAACAACACCACTGAGCGCATCGACCTCGACGCTTTCTGGTTTCAGCCGGTGAAGGAAGTATTGAATGATTCCGGCAAGGTCTCATTTGTATCGGAGGATGATCTGGGCGCGCAGATCGCGGGGTTCAAGGAAGGGCGCACACGCACCGAGCCTCGTTTGCCGGACCTGGTGATGTACGGCAAACTCGCCACACTCCGCCGCGGCTCGGGGGACGAAAAGCAGGTGGCCTACAGTTTTACGATGGAACTGGCCAGCACTGACGATAATTCGATCATCTGGACCGGCGGTTCTCGGGTTGTGAAAGTGAACGGCCGGCCAGGCTTTGGGCTCTGAGCGATATTATTGTGTGTGAGCATAAAATGAATATGGGCCGCCCCTGCGTTTGCATGGGAGCGGCCCTCTTCTATTCCGCGAGTTCACTTGCTTTATCCATCTTTTTCATTACACGTTGATACGCCATCCATACCCCTTCTTGATCAAAACGGAGTCATCGCATGCAGTACACAACACTTGGTCGGACCGGCCTGAAAGTATCGCGTCTTTGTCTTGGCACGATGAATTACGGCCCGCAGGCGACCGAGGCCGAGGGGCATGCGCAGATGGATCGGGCGCTTGAGGTCGGCATCAATTTCTTCGACACTGCCGACGTTTACGGATGGAAGAAGGGGGAGGGTATAACCGAACAAATCATCGGCAACTGGTTCTCCCAGGGTGGCGGCCGGCGCGAGCGTACCGTCATCGCCACCAAAGTCTACGGCGACATGGATATGCCCAACGTCGCCGATCCCAACTTCGCTCGTGGCTTGTCGGCGCGGAAGATCGTTCTCGCATGTGAGAACAGCCTCAAGCGATTGAAGACGACGTGGATTGACCTCTATCAGATGCATCACATCGACCGTGACACGCCCTGGGATGAAACGTGGCAGGCGTATGAGACGCTGATGCGGCAGGGGAAAATTCTGTACGCGGGTAGCTCAAATTTTGCTGGCTGGCACATCGCCAAGGCGAACGAGGCGGCGCGCGGCCGAAATTATCTCGGGCTGGTTAGCGAGCAGTCGAAGTATTCGCTCGCCTGCCGGCATGTCGAGATGGAGGTGTTGCCTGCCTGCCGCGATTATGGGCTCGGAGTTATTCCCTGGTCGCCGTTGGATGGCGGCCTGCTGGGCGGCGTGCTCAACAACACCGAGAAAGGCCGGCGCAGCAACGAGGGAATGCAGAAAAAAGTCGCGCGCCTGCGCCCGCAGTTGGAGAAATGGGAGGCGCTGTGCAAGGAACTCGGCGAGAAGCCGGCGGATGTGGCGCTCGCCTGGGTTCTGAATCACCCGGTGGTGACCGCCCCGATCATCGGCCCGCGAACGATGCAGCAACTCAACGAATCATTGCGCGCGATTGAGATCAAACTCAGCGATGACACCCTCGCCAAACTCGACGAAATCTGGCCGCCGGCCGGCCATGTAGAAGTTCAGCCCAACGCCAAAGGCCCCCGGCGCCTGGAGTCACCGGAAGCGTACGCGTGGTGATTGGAGAGGCAGTTGCTGGTTGCTGATTGCAAGTTGATTGCTTGCAACCTGCAACCGGTAACTGGCAACTACTTCACCATTGTGCTTCCTGAAATGGATTGTCCAGGCCTTTTATCTTGGCCTTGGGAAGCATGTTGAGCATGGCCTTCATCATCGTTGCATCGCCCGCGCCGCCGCAGCGGGTATTCAGGGGGGAGCCTTTCAGCAAAGTAAGTTGAGATGCGTGAATCTCGTGATGGCTCTTTGCCACATCGATGAATACTTCGCGCGTGTAAGCCTGCGGGGTCAGCAGGTGCATGAATTGCGTTGCGCGGTGAATGGCCAGCGCGCCGCCTCCTTCATCAACCTCTACCAGCGCCGTGCGCGATGGCGTCACCAGCGCCACTGCCGGTTTTACACTGGCGGCTTCCATCAGGGCGTCGATGTCGGTGTAGGGAACCGCCGGCCGGGCGGCATCGTGAACGATGACGTGGCTGCAATCAGGCGAGATCTTATCCACCGACGATGCGAGTTGATCTGACCAGCGCGGCCCGCCGGTGACGAGCTTTACGCCGGAAAACATCAGGTGGCTGCCGTATTTTCGTTTTCCTTCCTCAACGTCTTCGGGCTGAAAGGCAAGAAGAATCTGCTTCACATTGTCGCGATTGAGAAAAAGCTCGATGCTGCGAAGCACGGCTTCGCGGCCGTCGATTTTGACGAACGCCCCGCCGGCTTCGGCCGCCTGCCCCGGCGGCGCGGCGGTGAGCAGCAGGACCGAATAAGTGTTGTCGGACATAAATCTCCTTGGTTCCGCCGTGTGTCTATTGCACTATACGCGCGCACCGGCCATTCGCACCAGATTGCCGCTGCTATAGGTAAAGCATTGCCGCCGTGCCGCAGGTTTTGCCCGTTGCCCCGGCTGGGTCTATAACGTGCGATATGGTCGGCCAATCGCCCGAATCCCAACCGGCCGCGCCGGATGCCGCGCGGCTCGATGAAATGCGCCGGCAAATCGACGATCTCGATGCGCAGCTCGTCGAACTATTAAACGCCCGCGCGCGTGTCGTGGTCGAGGTTGGTAAATACAAGCAGCTCAACAACGTGCCGATCTACGCACCCGATCGCGAAAAGGCGGTGCTGGAGAAAGTGCGGCGATTCAACAGCGGGCCGCTGCCGAATCGATGTCTCGAAGCGGTTTATCGCGAGTTGATGAGCGGATCGTTTGCGCTGGAAAAGCCGCTGCGCATCGGCTTCCTCGGGCCGGCCGGATCGTTCTCGCATCTCGCGTCGGTGCGCAAATTCGGATCGAGCGTCGAGTATGTGCCGCTGGCGGATATCAACGCGGTGTTCGAAGAGGTCGTGCGTGGGCATGTCGATTATGGCCTTGCACCTGTCGAAAACTCGATTCACGGCGGCGTGCATGACACACTCGATTCGTTTCTTACATCGTCGGCGCGAATCTGCGCCGAGGTTCAGATCACAATTCATCACAATCTGCTGGCTCGCGAGCCATGGGAGAAGATCAGGCGCATCTGTTCGAAGCCGGAAGTTTTCACGCAGTGCCGTAACTGGCTGAGCGGCGCGGCGAAGGATCGCTCGATTGAAGCTGCCGCCAGCTCGAGCGCGGCGGCCGAGCTGGCCGGCCAGGAGCCGGGCGTGGCGGCGATCGGATCGAGCCTTGCGGGCGAACTTTACGGTCTTCATGTGCTTTTCGAGAACATCGAGGACAATCCCGACAACGTCACGCGTTTTTTTGTCATCGGCCGGGAGGCTGCCCGTCGAAGTGGCGAAGACAAGACCGCGATCATGTTCACAACCGCGCACAAGCCGGGTGCGCTGGCGGAAGTGCTGGACGTTTTCCGCGACAGCGGCATCAACCTAACCGACATCGAGAAACGCCCCAGTCGCAAGGTCAACTGGGAATACTATTTTTTCATCGATGCGATCGGGCACAGCGACGACGAAGCGATGCAGCGCGCCATCGCCGCCGCCCGCCACCACTGCCTTCAACTGACGGTGCTGGGAAGCTATCCGCGGTCGGTTGAGGTGCTGTAGTCCGGTTGCGAAAGAGTACTCTGCTAGTGATTTCGTCATCATCGGCGACGAAAACGGAAGTGCCCGGCGCTGCAATGGATTGCCGGCAGATTGGACGGGCGAGAAGCCGGCGCACTGTGAGTAGCACGACAGCTGTTTTTTTAGAAGGACGCGGAAAATGGCGGCAACGCGGCTGGGTATCATCGGAGCCGGCATCATTGTGCGCGATACGCATCTGCCGATTCTTCAGCGGATTCCGAATCGTTTTCGCGTGACCGCAATCGCCGATTCGCGACTGGAAAACGCGAAACAACTGGCGGAGAGACTGGCGGGCAAGCCCGCGGCGCTTCAAAGCGCCGATGCGCTCCTGGCGCGCGACGACGTTGACGCGGTGCTGCTGGCAGTGCCACCATTTCTGGCGGCCGATCTCGCCATACGCGCGTTGAAGGCGGGCAAACATCTCCTGTGCGAAAAGCCGATGGCCGACACCGTCGAACAGGCGCGGCGGGTTTACAACGTCTGGCGCAAGACCGATCGCGTTTATATGGTCGGCGAGCAGTTTTATTTTATCGACGTATTTGTGCGGCTGCGGGAAATGGCGCGGAAAAATGTCTGGCCGTTCG
>JBBQCK010000154.1:0-6486 GCA_038318605.1 Tepidisphaerales bacterium
TGCTCGCCGCGGGCATGACCTTCGATATAAAGCACCTTCACCCGCGGATCGAGCGCCAGCCCCTGAAAAATCTGCCGATTGTCGGCCGTCGATCGCTCGCCGCTCACCGGATCGACCCACGCCGCCAGCCGGCGGATCCCCGCGGCTTTCGGCTTGTATTTGAACGTCGCAACCTGTCCCTCGGCCGGCAGCGGCTGAAGATCGAGGTTGAAGCTCTGCACACCCCCGCCCGGCTCGCCTGTATCGGGCAATGGCTTTCCCTGCTCATCCACCTCTGAAAATTTCACATCCACGACCGTATTCGCAAGCGCCGAGGATTTGATCAGCACTTTTACCGACGACTCATGCCCTACGACGAAATCATCGGCGGCGTCGATGCTGTCCACCGCGACGTTGCGCAGCGTCACCGGCTGCTCGGCCGATGAACCGACGCGAACAGTATAAATTGGCAAATTCGCGACCGCCTCGCGGATTTTTGCCGCCGGGTCGGGCGATGCATTATCAATTCCATCGCTGATAAGCACGACAGCCGGATTTTTTCCCGCCGCATCCGCTTTGGTCATCGCTTCGCGCACTGCTTTGGCAAGGTCGGTGTGTTGCGCTTCGGGGTTGAGGCGGGCGAGGTCGTCGGGCTTCTGCAGCGCTTTTACGTCACCGCCGAAAATGAAATAGCGCGGCACGAATTGCCGGCCGATCGCCGGAAGCTGCGGCCGCATCGCCTGCCACACGGATTGCAGACGCGTTGGCCCATTCTGCACATCGGGAAACGACATGCTGCCCGAACCGTCGATGACGAAGAGAATGGGGCGTTCCGGAGGCGGTTTACTGACCCATCCGAGCACCGGCTCGAAAAGCATCGGCGCCAAGAACGCCAGAGCCGCCAGGCGCAGCAAAAACAAGCAAACCGCCCGCACCGCGCCCAAAGTGTGCAATAAATTGAGATAAAACACCGCCGACACAATTGCCAGAAGTGCAAATGTCCAGACGAGTCCCACTTTCGCCGAGTGCAGCGCCGGGACGATGACTATCGCCAGAGTGCCCCCCGCGCCGATTGCAATCAGCGGCAGCGCCGCGAATCCGACCCGGCGCCGCCAGAGTTTGCCAAAGATCGCATACGCCACCAGCACCACAGCGCCCAGTGCGCAGACCAGCACCCAGATGTCCCATCCCTGCTGGCGAACGATGTCAAAGGTCCAGTGCTTCAAGGTTGCGATTGGGCTGGCATGGTCGCTGCTGCGGGCATGTTCAGGTCGGTGATGGAAGTTCGAGCGCGCCGACAAGTTCGCTCAGTGAGGTCATCTTCGACTCAGCCAGATATGACGCAAGCCCTTCGCTGATTTTCTGTGGCGTGGCCGGATCGACGAACAAAGCCGTGCCAATCGCCACCGCCGACGCCCCGGCCAGCAAAAACTCCACGGCATCCTGCCACGTCTGCACGCCCCCCATACCGATGATCGGCACGCCGGCAGCCTTCGCAATCGCGCGATAAACGCGGCTGACCAGATGCAGCGCGATCGGCTTGATCGCCGGCCCGCTCAGGCCGCCGGTGACGTTGGTCAATCTCGGTCGGCGCTTGTAAATGTCGATCGACATCGCGGTAAACGTATTCACCAGTGACAGAATCTGCGCCCCGCCTTCAATGGCCGCCCGCGCGGTCAGCGTGATATCCTCGACGTTGGGCGAGAGCTTCACAATCAGCGGCTTGGCTGGCAGCACCTGCTTCACCGCCCGCGTCAGCTCGCGCAGGCGGGCGGGGTCGGTGCCGAATGTCAGGCCATCCTTCACATTTGGGCAGGAGACGTTCAATTCAACGCCCGCGACGCAATCGAGCCCATTCATCGCGGCGCAAGTTTCGACATAATCACCGGTGCTATGCCCGGCGACATTGACGACGATCGGGCAGGGCATGTTTTGCAGCAGCGGAACCTTTTCATCGAGAAATCGATCGAGTCCTACATTCGCCAAACCAATTGCATTGAGCATGCCCGCGCGCACCTCTACGACGCGGGTTGGTTCGTTGCCCGGGCGCTCTTCCCGCGTGACGCTCTTGGTGACAAACGCACCAAGGCGGCTCAGATCGAGGTAATCGCCATACTCGAAGGCGTAGCCACAAGTGCCGGAGCAGGTGAGCGTCGGATTGGAAAGCTTCAGCCCCGCCAGATCGACCGAAAGATCGACGGCCGGCCTGGACGCCGTCGGGTGATTCGCTTTGTCGTTGATTTGAACGTGTGACACGCTACGAATTATCACCGCCCGGCGACGGCCCGCAAATTGGCGTGCCGGTTTTTACCAGAGCAGATCCGCCCCACGAAATACAGGCCCATCGGTACATGCAAGTCGCCACGCCCACTCGCGGCCTGCCAGCGGCGGGGCGGCCGGATCGCTTTTTCGCACCCGAATACAGCAACTCTGACAGGTTCCCATTCCGCACGCCATCGCGCGCTCGACAGCCACCTGACATTCAACACCCCGCGCGGCCGCGATGGCCGCAACCTTCTTCATCATGATCTCCGAGCCGCAAGTGTAAATCGTCAGTCGCCTCAGCGCTTCCTGACCGACGTAGTATTGATCGAGATGCGCTCCCAGCGCATCGGTCACATATCCTCGATATCCCCACGATCCATCATCCGTGCAAAGAACGCCAGGAATTCCGTGTTTGGAAAACTCGGTGACGTTGTAAAGCCCGGACACCGAATCGGGCTTGGGCGGCGGCGCGGCGTCGGTGATGTTCAGCGGAATCAGCCGACGCGAAAGCGCCCCGCAAAATGCAATCGCCTTTTTCCCTGCAAGAGCCTCTGCGAGATAAAGCATTGGCGGAATACCAACGCCGCCGCCAACGAGCATCGCGATGCCGTCATCCGGCGGCATCGCAAACGTATTTCCAAGCGGACCAAGTACGTTAACGCGCTGGCCAGGCATGCGGCGCGCAAGCCAGTCCGTGCCAACCCCAACAACGCGGTGGATAATGCTCAGCTCGGCCCGGCCACGGTGATCGCGCCGTCCGGCCAGCGAAAACGGGCGGCGAAGAAACGCCTGAGTCGCCGTCAAATCTTCGCCGGCAAATCGCGGCGGCGCATGCGGCGACCCCTCATGCAGCACCTGCGGATCATCGGCGCCTTCCAACGAACGGCAGGCAAGTTGAACGAACTGGCCGGGCCAGGTTGGCGGAAAATCTTCCACCGCCAGCGTCAGCCTGAAGTGTTCATCGCAAAGACGTTCGTTGGCAAGGACTTCGGCGTCGAACTGGCCGCGCGGCATTCTTGATTCGGTGACTGCCGAAATGGATGTAATCGCTGCCATCGCATACAACCAAGTGCGCAAAAAAGAACTTCCGGAGGGGTGGCTCCTATCCACCTCCGGAAGTGTGCCACGGCTGATGAACAGCCGCAAAAACGCTTCGTTGGGGTTTCTCCAATCGCTCGGATCAACCGCGCTGGACTATAACCCCACCCCACCCCTCTGTCAATCAGCAGTTGAAGCTGTTTTCGCATTGTGATTTTTTATATAAGTTACTGTCATACATTGAGTTACAAACATTTATGCGATCGCAGTTTCACTTCGACGAGAGGGGTACGGTTTTTGTTTGCCGGAGGCGCATAAATGCCCATTTCGGTCGTCTTGATTCGCGGCTTGGTTCCTTTATACTGCGGCGGCAATTTGGGCGATTAGCTCAGCTGGCTAGAGCGCACGGATCACACCCGTGAGGTCGGGGGTTCGAGCCCCTCATCGCCCACTGGATCAATTGTTCGGCTGGTTCCCACGGACGGTTCCCACGGGGCCATGTTTTTTGCAGCAGCGGAGTTCGCAATGGCGACTGACATTCAGCCCGGCCAGACGGTACGGGTCACGATCAACAAGAGAATTACCCGGGCAGGCGCCTTTAAGACGCTTGAGCGATTGTTTGCCAAGGACTCTGTCCTTATGGCCCCACTCGAAGCCCGTGCTGCAAACTTCAAAGCCAAGCCCAAGCGGCGCGGCGGCCGCATCTGGACGAAGTATCCCAGCAAGCTTCACCTCGAACTGAAGCCCGGCACTGTCGGCACCGTCAAGGCGACGGGACAGGCGATCAAGGATCTACAAAGCGTTTCTAGTTTTGTCGATATCGCCCTCGCCTGAAACGGCAGAGTCAGCCCGCCTGTTCATCTGACTACAAATGCGCGAGAGGTCGTTCCGCCGGGAGCGACCTCAAATCTTACCTGCGCGCCGCACTTGGGGCATCGGCCGACGTAGGCAGACCGGTCACGCTCGCGATAGATTCGCTGATAAACCTTGCAACAGTCAAACAGCACGCTGAGAAATGGACGTGCTCGATGTTGATCTGGGGTGCTGCCAGTGCCTGGCAAGGCGCTGATTTCCAACCGATAGTCGCGATCATCGCGCATGAATTGCATCTTCATCGGCAAAGTCATGGTTGACGGGTGAGCGTGCGCTGTCGTTCCGCGCCGTCATTGTTGCGACACCAGGCGTTCTGGCGCATTCTAAGGTTCACAATGGCCTCTCCATGCTTTTACATGCGGCAGTGTTCGATTGGACTGATTTCCATGCTCGCGATTACCGCGCAGGCGGTGCCCGATGGCGCGACGATAGCCGGTGAACCTTCGGAAATACGTTCGAGTGGCGCCACAACGCGGGCGGCCGAGCCATTTCCATCCGCCACGCCCGAGGCCCGGCTGCGCGTCACGGGCGACATATTCCCCGCCGTCGTCCGGCTGGACGTTAAGCAGGTTTCCTATGCGGGAGGTAAGCGTGAACTCCACGGTGGAATTGGTTCCGGCGTGATTTTCGACGCCGAAGGTCGGATTTTGACCAACTACCACGTAGCCGGCCGCGCAGCCGAAATCTACGTCACACTGAACAATAAGGAACGTGTCCCCGGCCACCTGATCGGCGATGACCACTGGACGGACCTGGCGGTGGTGCAGCTCGACATGGAATACATCAAGCGGAAGAACATCGCCTTCAAATTCGCGCGTTTCGGCGACAGTTCAAGCCTTGTGCCGGGGCAGGATGTCATGGCCATCGGCACGCCATTTGGCCTGGCGCGAACGGTGACGCTGGGCATCGTCTCCAACACCGATCGCACACTTGACGACGGCGGCAGCGGTGGATCGACGCGTAATATAGATGGCTACGAAACCGGTGATTTCAACAATTGGATTCAAATAGACGCCGCCATCAATCCCGGCAATTCCGGCGGGCCGCTTGTCGATCTGTCGGCCAACATTGTCGGCATCAATACGCGCGGCGGCGGACAGAATCTGAACTTTGCGGTGCCGATCGATATTGCCAAGGAGGTCGTCGCGAGCATTCTCAAATCCACGACGCCGGAGCGCAAAGGCCGGGTCGATCGATCGGATCTTGGCGTCGAGCTCAAGCCGTTGCAGGGATTTGAGGAGTTTTTCAATCTCACCGACAAGGATCTGACGCGCGGCGTGCTGGTGCGCGCAGTCGATCGATTCAGCCCGGCGCATGAGGCGGGCGTTCAGACCCAGGACATTCTGCTGGCAGTAAACGATCAGGAGACCAACGCCCGCTTCCCGGAGGAAATCGCCGGCGTGCGCAAGCACATCGCCGATCTGCCTGTAGGAACCGCTGTGACGCTGACCGTCAAACGTGATGGTGAAATTGTCAAACTGCAGACCAAGACCGCCCGGCTGGAGTCGGCGATCGGCGAGGAACGCGAGATGAAGCGCTGGGGCCTGAGTGTGCGATCCATCACGCGGGCATACGCCAACGACAACAAACTTGACGACGCGGCCGGCGTGCTCATTACTAGCTTGAGCAATGGCTACCCGGCCGCGCGTGCCGAGCTTCAGGCCGGCGATATCATCCGCCGAATCAACCGTCAGCCGGTGACCGACCTGGAATCATTCGCGACCGCCTACGAGGCGAGCATCAAGAATAAAGATCAGACGGTACTGGTCGAAATCAAACACGGCCGAAGCGTGCAGCAACTGGTGATGAAGGTCAGCGCCGACGAAGGAAAATAAGATCGATGTTCGGTCATCGGACCTTCAGCACGTCAAGCGAAAACCCAGAGTGCAGGCTTTAAGCTCGAAACCGTGAACTTCATCCGTAAACACGTCCCCGCGATTTTTTACCCCCTCTCCTGGTCCGCAGCGAGAGGTCCGGGGTGGGGGCCGAGTTTACCTAATTCCGCACCTCCGGACGCATGAAACATTTCAGCGCCCGCATTTCACCGCTGGCTGGAATCTTCGCATCGCTTGCGCTGGCGGCCGCCATCTATTTTCCCGGCAATGGCACAGCTCCCCTTCTTGATCGCGATGAGCCTCGCTATGCCCAGACATCCCGGCAGATGCTGGTGTCAGGCGACTGGGTTGTGCCGCATTACCTGGATGACGTGCGAACTGCCAAGCCGGTGTTCATCTATTGGTGTCAGGCGACCGCCATGCGATTTTTGGGCGACAATACGCTGGCGGCCCGGCTGCCGTCTGCGCTAGCCATGCTCGCCACGGCGGCGATTTT
>JBBQCK010000155.1:0-6468 GCA_038318605.1 Tepidisphaerales bacterium
TACCAGTGGATCGAAACCCCGGAAACACATTTCTCCACTGAAGCCGGCATTGGCTGGGTTTATGAGGATTACGCCGACAGCGCAAGCGAGGACCATTTCGCGGCGCGGCTGGCATATCACATAGACCACAAACTTAATGAAGGCGTCACCGCGTTTCACAACCTGGAATATCTTCCCAGCGTCGAAGAGAGCGGCGATTACAACCTGAACGCGGACATCGGCGTGCAGGCAAAAATCAGCGGCAACTTTTTCGGCGAGTTTAAGTTCGAATGGAAGTTTGACTCAACTCCCGCTCCAGGCGCCAGCAAAAATGATCTGCGTTACATCCTTGGCGTTGGTTGGAACTTCGGAAGCTGATGGACCAGCCCGGCGGCGCGCCGATTGCGTGCGAGTGGTGCCGCGGCCATGTCTACGAACATTCCGCCCTCCCGTCGGCTAACGCGAATGTCCGTGGCCTGCAAGGGTTGGAGATATAGACGAATCGCCAAAGCCGTCCATCACTTTGGCGTGACCACATCCACCGGTACGCTCAGCACCTTTACGGGATCGCCGTTGCGATCGCGCAGCTCGGCCTGCACACGATAATGGCCGGGCCGGGTCGCGTGAAAATCTGTCTGCCATGGCGGGCTGGCGGCCGTTTGCGGCGTGCAGATGCGATAGTTCTGATCGTCTACAACCTGGAAGATAACCATGGACAGATGCGGCGGCAGCGGTCCTGCGACCGATGCCTGGAATCGGCCTCCGGCGATGTCGCCGCCGACGCGCAGCTCCGTGACGGCGGCCGGATGGGTGGTCGATCCTGCATCGGCGGTGGTTTCAGTCTTGACTACCGCATTTGTTCGCCCGGCGTAGGTGGCCATGTCATTGACGTTCGCCTCCGGGCTGTTGCGCATGATCACATGACGCACCGCATCTTGCGCGCCGAGCAATGCGACGCTTAAGCCCGGGCATTCGTCGATCAAGACCTCCTGCACGCTGCCGCCGTCGAGCAATGAAATCTGAAGCGACTCACGATCCCGATGCGCCAGATTCAGCCTGCGCAGGGTGAGGGTGCGGATGTTCCCGCCCTGTATCCTCAGCGACACGAGCGGCGTGTCGCGGACGACGACATCCGAAACCGTGACATCGGCGCTGGGGGATTCCTCAAAGCCGTGGATGCGAATCGCGGACACCGACAACCTGCCGGCCGCGCCTGCCTGGTTGATATGCACGCCAGCGATTTCGCAGTCGCGGATCGTCACTGAGGAAAAGGCCGGCCGACTTGCGGGCAAGGTCTGCGGCGCGGCGGTACGCGGTTTTTTTGGCTTGACGATGGATATCGGATCCTCGACTCGCTGCGGTGCGGGCGCCGTCAGGGTCACATCGATGGCGGACTGATTCGTGACGTCGTGAATGCGCAATCCCTCGACGACCAGAACGCCGTTGGCCGCATCGGTCGGGATAAAGCTCATCACCGAGTATTGTTCCGGCCAAGCCTTTTCTGGCGGCAGCGCGCCGGCATCGATATCGCGCATCGCTACCTGCCGGTGCGCACTGGCGGGTAGACTCGTCGGCGCGCTGGCAGGCGCAGTCGCCACAGGTGCGACCAGCCCGCGTGCCGAATCAATTGCGGTTAGAGCTCCAATGGAGATCGTCGCGGCGGCAGCCATCCAGGCAACCGGCCGCCACCTCAAACCCCTTGCAAATCGCGTTTCATCCATACTGCGAGCATACCCCCCCGCCGGACGTCATAACAGGCTGATACATGCCTGTCAGCAAAGTGCAGTCCCAATCCGTAGAACTGCGGCGTCGCTGGTTGGCGCGTAGCGCTTTCAGCCAGGTCATTTTCAACCGCGGCCAAAACCGCCGCGGGTTGGCTCGGGGATTCCACGGGCCGCGCGGCGGTCCTGTAGCGCTTTCCTGTATTCAGCCCGCTTCATTTCGACCTCTACCGGGGTGTTCTCGGCACGGTCCTTCTGGCGCTGGGTGCTGTTTCGTCCGCCGCCCGGACCGCCCTGTCCGCGATCGCCATTGGTTTGCCCATTGGAGCCCGGTCCGCCGGGCCCACCGGTTCCAGCTTGTCGGGCGGGCCGGGTTGCGGCCCGTGCAGCCCATAGTTTTTCGCGTTCGAGCTGCTGATCGATCTGCTTGTCGAGCAGCGCGATGCGCTGGGGTCCGGCAGGAAGCGCGAAATAATCATCCATTGTCTTCTGAAACTGGGCCAGGAACTGCTGGCCGCGCTGAGAATTTCGGCCGCCGGAGAAGAGATTTCCGAGTTCGGTGTCGGACAATTTTGCATCGTCAACCGCCGCGCGACGATCATCGCGCGACAGGTTCTGCCACACATCGCGATATTCCTTCTGCTTCTCCTCTGGAAGTTTTTTGAAGTCGTCGGACGCAATGAACTTGGCAATGACAGGCGCCGAAGCCGTCAACTTGGGCGGTCGATGCGCAAACCAATGGGCGCCCGCGCCTAGCGCCAGCAGCGCTACCAGTGAGACAATTGCCCAACGAACCCATTTTCGCGGCTTTTTCTTCGACGCAAAGGGCTTGCCGGTCCCCGTCGGCCGGCCGTTTGATTGCCTGGCGGGTTCGGTATCGATGCGATAGGTCGTCATGGCGTTTCCTCTAGCGATTACCCAGATCGTCCACGCTGCCGTCAGCGAAAAGGTAGTTCGTCGAGCCTTTTTCCCCCGCCTTCCCATGGAACGGTTCGTATTCGGTCACGATGTAAAGCGCGCTCGAGCGGCCCTGCTTGAAAGCGGGCGTCTGTTGCAACTGCTGGCCGGCATATGACGCCGCCAGCGTCGCGTTGTATTGATAGCTGGACTGATCGCGGTCGAAATAAGTGGTCGCCGCTGCCCCAGCGGCATCTAGTGTATAGGTCACGGGCACGGTGATGTGATCGGCGTCACATCGAAACACGCTGGTCGCGCCCCGGTGGTACGTCGCGAGCAATTCAACCAGAGACGGCGCACTGAGTGCCGGGTTGGTTGCATCTTTCCAACTAGGCAGCACATTTATGCGTGGCAGCTTGTTCTGTGAATCGCTCAGATACGCCTGAAACTGATTGCCGATGTCGTGGAGGCGGCCTCCACACGCGGTGCGCACCGCCTGAGTGCGGGCGCGAACCACGGCGGGCAGGAGCAGACTGATCAAAATCGCGATGATTCCGATCACTGCCAACAGTTCCACGAGGGTAAAACCGGCTGCGGTTGAGCGGGGAATTGATCGGTAAACTCTTGTGTTCATTGCGCTTCCAATCGACATCCGGCATAGAGGTGCGCTGGCGGAAATTGTGGGGCCAACGGATTTATAACGGCGCAGAAACGCATTTATTTCGGCCCTGCTGCTGCCAGTGTTACGTGGCGAACGGCATTGCGGAAGAGGCGTAGTCCAGCCCCCTCGGCTGGCAGGCCGGCGCTGCGGGTCCACGCGTAATGCTGTGTTGGGTCAACATAGCGCTCAGGGTGGGGCATAAGTCCGAGAACCAAGCCGGTGGCATCGCAGACGCCGGCAATATCGTCTGTGCTGCCGTTCGGATTGCCTACCGCCGCATCAGGCGCCGTGCCGGCCGGGCTGGCATACACGAGCGCCACCTGCTTTTGCTCGTGCAAGGCGGCACGCACGGCTTCGGTTGCCGGGACGAATCGCCCTTCGCCATGGGCAATTGGCAATTCGAGCGGACCAAGTCCCTGCGTCCAGATACAGCGAGATTCCGGGGCATTTAGCGAAACCCACTTGTCGATAAAGCGGCCTGAGGTGTTATGTGCGAGCGTGGCGGTCTGGCCCGATACTCCGGCCAGCGGACCGGGCAGAATGTCGGTTTTTACCAGTACCTGAAAGCCATTGCAGATGCCGATGATCGGCTTGCCGGCCTCTACAAACGCGCGAAATGCGTCGGCAAGGTGGTGGCGAATCTGGTTCGCAAAAATTCGCCCGGCTGCGATATCGTCGCCATAGCTGAAGCCGCCGGGAATGACCAGGATCTGATAATCGGACATGGCCCGCGGCGACTCGATCAGCCGATTGACATGAAGATCGTGTGGTTCTGCGCCGGCAAGGTCCATTGCATGAGCGGATTCACGATCACAATTTGTGCCGGCGGTACGGAGAATCAAAACCCTGGGCTTCATTCAGCCGATGATAAGGCAACGGTGCGCGCGGGCAACCAGGCATGTGGCTTGACGACTCGCGCGCATGCGAACACAATCCCGCTCCCCCCGGCCGCGAATGCGGCGGCATGCCGACCGCGCCCCCGGCGTCGCCGGCGGAGGACACCGACCGCGTGGCCCTGAGCTTCAACTCGTTTCACAGATTCATCGACAAGGCGCGCCGCCGCGCCCGCGCGATCGCCGGACGCCCCGATACCACACCATGGGTGCTTTCGCCGCGAACCTGCTCCGGGTCGGATCGCTACGTCGATTTCATCATTGCACTGGATTACCTTTCGCCCAATTCGCGCTTGCTGCGTCTGTTTCACGAAGCGTTTGCCGCGATGCAGCTTAGCGTGCTGCTGGTGAACAAATCCAATGTCCACGACGTGTTCCGGCGCGTTCGCGGCGGGCGGATTCGGCCGCATGTGTATCTCGATCTTTCATCGCGACCGGGTGATGTGTTCGAGCAATTGCTGTATGCCGCCCACGGAGGCGGTGCGTACGCAATTCGCCACCCCGAGCGCACCGACTGGATCTACAAGGCGCGCGCCCATCCCCTCCTGCAAAAGGCGGGACTGCCGCTTCCGCCGACTATCATCATCCGACACGACGAGCCCGATCGCGCCCTGACTCCGGCCGAACTGGCGCTGGTAGGCGATCCGTGCGTCATCAAGCCGTCTTATGGCGAAGCCGGCAAGGGAGCGCGTTTGCGCGTCAGCCCGGACGCCGCGTCGATCGCGTCGGCACGCGAGTACAACCGCGCCGATGACTGGTTGGTGCAAAAGTTTCTTACGTTTGCGCGGTGCGGAGAACATCCGGCCTATTTCCGCGCATATTCAATCCTGGGTCAACGTTCGCTGCTCTGGTGGAGCCTGGAGCGTAAGGGATACGACGCGCTGAATTGGCAGGACATCGAGCGATATGATTTGCTCGAACTCTTCGATCTTGTCGGACATGTCGCCGACCAGACCGGGATGGACTTTTTCTCGACGGAAATAGCCGGAGTCGCGGACGAAAGCGCACCCAATGGCCGGCGATGGTTACTGGTTGATTACGTCAACGATCAATGCGACATGGACCCGGCCGGCTCGGCATCGGGGGGTGTGCCTGAAGCGTGGGCAAGCGCCGTCTGCCGCCGCTTTGCGGATTTCACGCACCGTCAGAAGCACAATCTACCGCCTGACACCGCGGACAGCGTTTTCTTGCTGCCGGACGCACCTTGCGTCAATCAGGCGGAAGTATAGTTCAGACAAAACGCGAATTTGCGCAAATCGGTTAATGCTTTGCGCAATCTCGTAGGTCTCGCTTGCGACGGTCTGCGACTTTGTGTAGACTATTAGCTTCAGGGTTTAGGTTCGCTCCCAAGTTTGTCCCTCCACGGCCTCTGGTCCATGCCCTCCGGACCGGAGGCCTCTTTTTTTCCTTGCCGGCGTGGCCGGGCGCTATAGAACATCCGTTGCAATTTGATCCACTGCGCGGATAGTGCAAACGCTTACCGCAATTTCCCGGCCGCCTGCTTCAATGCCGGCCTATACAGGACCAGACCGCAATGCCAAGTTCAATCGGCTGCCAGCTTTATACACTCCGCGAATTCTGCAAGACGCCCGCCGACATCGCATCGACCCTTCGCCGTGTGCGCCAGATCGGATACGAGGCGGTGCAGGTGTCGGGCATTGGAAAAATCGACCCCAAGGAAATGGCGAAGATTTTGAAGGATGAAGGACTCATCTGCTGCGCGACGCATGTATCGAAGGATCGCATGCGCGACGAGACGAGTGCCGTCATTGACGAACATCAGCTCTGGGGCTGCAAGCTCACGGCGATCGGCGGTTTTTTTCCGAAGGAGCCGACCACGGCAGACTGGACGACATTCGCCCGGGAATACAACCAGATCTCCACGCGATTTGCCGGGAGTGGATTGACAATTGGATATCACAACCACAGTCACGAGTTGGCGCATTACGACGGCCGTCCGGCGATGGATATTTTACTCGAACAACTCGATCCCTCGATCTGGGTGGAGATCGACACTTACTGGATCACCCATGGAGGAGGCGATCCGGTGCAATGGATCAACAAGGCGAAGGGCCGCATTCCGGCAGTTCATCTCAAGGACATGGGCATCGACGCGGAACGCAAGCAATTCATGGCGGAGATCGGCGCGGGAAATCTAAACTGGGCGGCAATCCTACCAGCCTGCCGGGCGGCGGGGGTGAAGTGGTACATCGTCGAGCAGGATAATTGCAACGGCCGGGATCCGTTCGAATCGGTCAAGCAGTCGCTGGAATCACTGCGAGCAATGGGGTTGCAGTAAAAAGCTGCGCGGAATCGC
>JBBQCK010000156.1:0-6452 GCA_038318605.1 Tepidisphaerales bacterium
CAAGAAGGAAGGGATGCCGGAGAAGGCGATGGAGCTCTACAAGGGCCTTCAAAAACATTTTGCCGTGTTTTACGACGAAAAAGGCGCTGTCGGGCGACGATATCGGCGACAGGACGAGGCTGGCACGCCATTCTGCATCACGGTGGATGGCCAGACGCTGCAGGATCAGACTGTTACCATTCGCGATCGCGACGCGATGACACAGGATCGCATAGCGCTCGATAAGGTCGCGGCGTTTCTGCTTGACAAAATTGGGGGGTGATTGGCGGATTGCGCTGATGCAATTCCATCAATTGAACGCAATCGACGCGTATCCAGTTAGGCGATTGGACAGCCCCGCACGTCGAATCAAGTCCAGGATTCACTACAGATTCCCGCCCGCCAGGAAGTATTCCATCAATTCGTGACCGCGCTCGATCTTCAAATCTGACGCGGCGGCGTTACGCTCGCTGTATGGATGTTGGCGCACGCTGGTGACGCGCGTGCCGGCCATCGCAAAGGGGGGCGGCGCATATCCATGCTTCCTCGTTGCGATATTTGTTGGATGGTCTGGCATGACCAGAATCCGCCAGTCCTTGAAACTCTGAATCTTCTTTAGGACCGGGCCGACGACATGCTCGTCGATCGCTTCTATGGATTGGACCTTGGTCTTGTAGTCTGCCTGATGGCTTGCTTCATCGGGGGCTTCGATGTGTGAGAAGACTAGATCGTATTTATCGAGCATTTTTGCGGTGTCGGCGCCTTGGCCGGCGTAGTTGGTGTCGTGGAAACTGGTCATGCCGTCCACTTCGTGGATGTCCCATCCCAGAAGCGATGCCAAGCCGCGCAATAGATCGACGCCGGTAATCATGCAGCCGCGCTCGACGCTGAATCGGGAGCGGAAGGTGGGAAGATTTGGCGCGTGGCCCTGTCCCCACAGCCATACCTGGGTCGCGGGGTTGTGGCCAGTCGAGCGGCGGACCTCGTTGATTTCGTTGTCTCGGAAGAGATTGGCCGACCGATCCATGATGCGATTGAGCAAATCCGCGCCCCGGCCACGCGGCAGATGGCGGGCGATCGGTTCGTCGGGAATTTCGTGCGGCGGCTTTGTATGGAGTTCAAAATCCTCGTGGCCGCGATATACGAGCAGGTTGCGGTAGGACACGCCGCAATGAAATTCGAGGCCCGGAATATCTGCCAGGCTTCGGGCCAGTTCGGCGATGAGGCGTTGTGCTTCGGCGTCGGTGATGCCGCCGGCGGAATGGTCGATCATCACGCCATCGGCGGTCGTGACAAGATTGCAACGAAACACCCAATCCGTCGGCGAGAGAGGAATGCTTTGCGCGGCGGCCTCGAGCGGGGCTCGGCCGGTGTGATAGCGTGCGGGGTCGTAGCCCAGGAGGGACATAGTTGCGACATCTGAACCCGATTCAAAGCCGGAGGGCACGGTGCGCACAAGGCCCTGTCGCCCATGGAGGGCGATCCAATCCATGTTGGGGGTGCGGGCCGCCTCGAGCGGTGTTTTATTGCCGAGTTCGGGCAGTGGCTCGTCGGCAGCCCCGTCGGGGATGATGATCGCGTACTTCATGTGCCAACCAAATTAGTCAGCAGGTATCGGAATTGGAAGCGGTGGGCGGTATCCGGCGGCGAGGGCTGTTTCGCGTCGCTCGAGTTGCGGGAGAAGCCTGGTGCTGTATGTGACGCGTCCGGTCCGATTTCGAATTTTTGGATTTCCAATGTTAATTTTGCGGTCGAAATTTGAGATTCATGCCTGTGTCGTTGGAGCGGCAGCAAATTCCTTCGGCTGATCCACGATCCGCAGGCATACGGTTTTCGGTGTGACGCGCGGCAGGGCGTCGACTTCAGCCAATGCCGCCTGCATGGCGCCTTCGCGCGCCATATGCGTGGTGATGACCACGGGCACAGCCTTTCCCGCATCGTTTTCATGCTGCAGGATCGCTGAGAGACTGATCTGATGCTGCCCGAGGATTGTCGTCACCTGCGCCAAGACGCCGGGCTCATCCTGTGCGCGGATGCGGATGTAATAGCGGCTCTGCAGATCGGGAAACGGCAGCAATCGGGCGGCAGGCGTCTGATCGGGATAAAGATTCAACCGTTGAAACTGATCGCGCGCCGTGCCCAGCGCCATCGCGACAATGTCGGCGACCACGGCGCTGGCGGTTGGAAGCCGGCCGGCGCCGCGGCCATAAAAAAGTGCATGTCCCAACGCGTGGCCAAAAACACTGATGGCGTTGAAGCTGCCGCTGACGTCGGCCAACACGTCATCCTTATGCACCAGTGTCGGATGGACGCGCAGTGCGATGCGATCGTCGCCATCAGCGCTGCGCTGGGCGATCGCCAACAATTTGATTACGTAGCCGAGTTCACGGGCGAACTGAATGTCTGCGCTTTGAAGCGTGTCGATTCCCTCGACGTGAATGTCCGTCTCCGCGACGCGGACGTTGAAGGCGATTGACGCGAGAATGGCCAGCTTTTGAGCGGCATCGCGGCCGGAGACATCGAGCGTTGGGTTGGCCTCGGCGAAGCCCAGTTTTTGCGCCTCTTCGAGTGCCTGGGCATAGGTCCAGCCATTCTGCGTCATTCGCGTGAGGATGACATTGCAGGTGCCGTTGATGATGCCGAGCAGGGCGTCGATGCGATTTCCGATGAGTCCGCGCGTCAAGGCGTCGATGATCGGAATGCCGCCGCCACAGGATGCTTCGAATGCGATGGCGGTATCATGCTTGCGGGCGAGCTCGAATAGATCCGGGCCGCGCGTCGCGAGAAGGCTTTTGTTGGCTGTGACCACGGGCTTGCCGAGGCGTAAAGCCCGCTCAAAATAGTCGGCTGCAACGCTAGTGCCGCCCATCAGCTCGACAACGATATGAACGGATGGATCTTCTATCGCCAAAGCGCCATCGGTGGTCAGCGGGAGATTGGCCAGTGCCTCGCGCCCTTCGACGGATCGGACAACGACATGGCGGATATCGAACGACAGGCCGGTCCGGCGGAAAAGAAGGTCCGCCTGCTCGCGAAGTATTTGAACAACGCCGCCGCCAACGACGCCGCACCCGAGAATTGCCAGCCCGATGGATTGCTGTGTCATGCGGGCTCTACTTTATCGCGCTTTGTCCGCAATCGCATACAGACGCTTGCTCGTCGCAACATAAAGCGTGCGATCGGCGACGATGGTACTGGAATAGATGGGATCATCGAATTCGATTTGGGCAATGAGTTTCTTTTGTCCCGCCGCGTCAAAAATGAAATACGCTCCGCTTTCTGCACCGATGTAGAGCCGCCCATCGGCGACCAGTGGCGAGGCCCATACATTTGATTCGGCGTCGTGTGTCCAAAGTTCGTTACCTGTCGCGATATCCACGCAGCGGATATGGCCGGCAATGTCGGCCGTAAACAGCAGTTTTCCGACGACCGCGGGCGTCGAAAGTGATCGTCGTACTAATTCGTTTAACCACACTCGGCCGGTTTCGGTGAGGTCGCCGGTGCCGTCGGGATTGATGCAATGCAGCGCGCCAGCGCCATCTCCCGATTCGGGAGACTGGCCGGTGCTGGCATAAACTCGGCCATCGACGCACACCGGCGTTGCGATGACCTCGCCCGGGCCGTTGGCCGATCCGTACTTCAATGGCTTTCCGTCAAGGACTTTGCGCGATGGAGGGTTGGCGTCGTAGCGCCAAAGTTCGCGCAGTATCATTTTGCCGTCCGTTTTGACGGGGATCGGATCGAACGCATAGACCCATCCATCACCGCCTCCGAACAGGAGCAGATCGCGGTCGGCAGCGCGACCGAACGATGGCGAACACCAGTTGCTGTGAAATGTGCGGCCGCTGATTCCGCTTGCTTCTGCGCCAAGGAGCCTTCCTGTTTTCGCATCCAGGGCGATCAATGCCGGCGCGGCGGGGTTGGGCGTGTGCTTCAGCGTCCAGTCCACGGAATTGGATGTGCTGACATAAACCCGCCCATCGACGACCAGGGGGCTGCTGCTAGTCATATTCAACGGAAACACGCCAAGCTCATCGCGCATGTCGTAACGCCACAGAACTGTTGCGCGATCCTTGCTGTTGAGATCGAGGCAAATCACCTGGCAAGTGTTGGCCACGACATAGACGCGATCGCCTGCGACCGCAGGTGAACTGCAAATGCCGCACTCCTCCCAGTCGCTGACGTTGCCAACGCGGAGCTTGGGTTCCTCGTGCCGCCAGAGTGTTTTGCCGGTCGCGGCGTCGAGGCAGAGCAGTACGCCGAGATCCTTGTGATCTGCCTCATCGGCCGGACCGTTGTTGGTGCCGACGAGCACGCGGCCGTTTGCGACTACCGGATTGCCGAAAGTCTGCGAGCCAAGGGGAACCGACCATCTGATGTTTTGCCCAGCCTGGTTTAAATTGCCGGAGTGCTCATTTGGCGGTTTAAATCCGGCCGGCAAGGGAGATTCCTCCGTTGTGGCGAGCATATTGCGTGATGGCTGTCCGCCCCAGCATGGCCAATCATGGGCATTGGCGCGGCTTCCAGTGAAGAACGCGATGGCGATCAAAAAAGTAGTGAGCGGCAGAAGCGCGGCGCGGGTCATTTCCGCGATCTTATCCGCGGTGATGGGCAAAGCGCGGGATCGGTGCGAACGAAAAAAAACATCGGCCACGGTTTAAGCCGCGGCCGATGTCGCCAGAAAATGGGAAGGGGAGCGTCGCGTCAGGCGCCTCCGCAGATGCCACATGACACCCGCGTAAGGAGGTTGCGTTTGCCTGACACCTGAGATGTACAATTCGTTCCTGGGTCAGGCAACTTTTCCGTGGCGATTTTCACAAGACGCGCTTTAGCGGTTATACTGCGAAGCCGTGTCGCCGCTTATTGGACTGTTCAATCGCGGCGCACCACTTCATCAAACGCAAGGAACTGAACATGCGCGTTTTTCCCAAGCGAGTGAGAGCAATGGCGATCAGCATCGTGGCGGTCGCATTGGTCGCGGCCATGTTGCAGACAGCACAGGCGGAATGGAACATACCTTCGCCAGAAAAGGCCGAGCACCCGGGGGCAAAACAAGCGCCTGCGAGCGACCCGCGCACCTATCCCGATGCGGATGGTTTTGCCCTGCGTCGCAAGGTGTTGATTGAAGGTCTGGCGACGGCGAATCTTCAGAATTGGCGGAAGGGGTATTTCGCCAGTGGCGGCGATCCTGGCAAATACATTCACGGCCCGTCGATGGCGAAACTTCTGGCGAACCCCGAAGCGGCCGACGCACGGACCATGTTAAATGAGCCGCGAAGCCTCAAGGAGCAATACCATTTTGCATGTGTGAACTGGTCGCGGACGCTGCCTTTGTTCGGCGACGTGTTGACGGATGAATCCAAGAAAATTCTCGGCCAGGCGATTGGCAAATATGGCTACCTCGGACAGGGGGGCACAGAAAACCATAAGACGATGTGGCTGACCAGCGCGAATGTGCTTCCGTATTACACGCCCGATGGTCGGCTTCAGAACATGGCGCGCGACGAGGCGCTTCGGAAAGCCAAGGAGGGACTGCGAACGTACATCAAAGGACTTTATGCCGCCGGGCAGGGGGAGTGGGATTCTTCGACCTACCTGATGTTCGACGTGAACGGTATGTTGAATGTGTATGATTTTTCAAAGGATGAAGAATGCCGGTTGCTTGCGAAGGCGGCGCTGGATTGGTATTCGACCGCTTACGCCCTGAAGTATACGGATGGCATTTACTGTGCGCCCAACCAGCGCGGCTATGCCGAGGGATACGTGAAAAAGATCGCCGATCAAACGGGCTGGCTGTGGTGGGGCGGCTCAAAGATGCTGACACCTGAGCAGACAAGTGGTTTTTTGTACGCCATGCACCCGGCCACTTCGTCTTGGCGCCCGAACAAGGTCATCACGGATATCGCCCAGCGCAAACTACCGACGCTTCCGTTCGTTCAACAGAATTCCAAGCCGAATTACTGGGGCATCAATGGGACGCCGACTCAGGGGCAGATTCCAGAGACGGTGTATGTCTCGCGGCACTATACGATGGGAAGCGTTTGGCACGGATTTGGCGGCCAGATGACGCGATTTCAGATCGCGGTTTCAACACCCGAAGGGGGCGTCAGTTTCACTGGAGGAACACCCACCGGCCGAAATGATGGCGACGGAAGCTGGCAGTTTGGAAAATTCGGCGATGGAAATGGAATGTTCGATCAGGGTGCGCAGGTTGGTAGTACGTATCTGATGATTTCATCGCTGCCTGACGAACCAGCCATCGCCGCCGCAGCGGAAAAATGGGCGGCGAAGGCATCGGCCGGCGGGAAACAGGCCGTCGATGCGGAAGACATCAAGAAAAAGTGGCAGGCCGGGCAGAAGGAATCTGAATACGCTTTTTTCATGCCGCCGGGGGATGCGAAAATGGAAATGCAGGGCGAGTGGGCGTTATGGCAGATGGGCGGCGCCTATGTCGCAGTCCGACCGATTGCGGG
>JBBQCK010000157.1:0-6434 GCA_038318605.1 Tepidisphaerales bacterium
GTGGAAGCCGGATCACCGGTTTTAAAGTTGGTGCAGATGGTAACTGGACTACCGCTCTGGCCAATGTAAAGCAGGGGAAGTGGTACTTCGAGCAACTCTGGGTGAATGGCCAACGCGCGCAGCGCGCCCGGCATCCGAACAGATTCACCTTCCACATCGTCGCGCCGGTCAAGAATGGGCAAGACCCGAAAACTGGCGCCACGACTGATCTCACTGGCCGCGCGTTTACTGTTCGTGGCGAGGATGCGGGCATTCTCGCAAAGGTTCCCAGAGACCGCCTCTCCGATGTCACGGCCATGTTTTACAACTCATGGGACACCGGGCGCGGCCGCGTTGCAGCGTTTGATCCTTCCAACAATCTGCTCCTGCTGGTTGCGCCGACACATCGCACGTACGGACAACCGCAGCCGCGTCAGCGATATCATCTGGAAAACTTCAGGGAAGCGCTCGATGCGCCCGGAGAATGGTTTCTGGATCGAGACGGCACTCTTTATTACACGCCACTTGCGGGCGAAGACCCGGCGACGGCGCAAGTCATGGCACCCCGTCTGACGGAACTGGTGCGATTCGAAGGCAATGCGCAGGAAAAGCGGTTCGTCGAGCATCTTGTTCTCAGCGGACTTTCATTCCAATATGGGCAGTGGGTTCTGCCTCCAGGGGGGCAGGGCGATGCCCAGGCAGTCGTATCGATGCCGGGATCGATCAACCTCGACGGAGCCCGAAATGTGCAGATCGAGCATTGCGAGCTGGCTCATGTTCCGACCTACGGAATCTGGTTTCGCTCGGGTTGCAGCGACTGCAAGCTGACGCACTCGTATGTGCATGACCTTGGCTGCGGCGCGGTGCGGATCGGTGAGATGAAGGTGCCGGCAGAGCACAGCGCCACCAGCCATATTACAGTAGACAACAACATCCTGCGCGGCGGTGGAAGAATCTGGCCCGATGCGGTGGGCGTGTTGATCGGCCACAGCGCGGACAATGTCGTCACACACAACGAGATCGCCGATTTCTATTACACCGGTGTAAGTGCGGGCTGGGTGTGGGGCTACGGCAACAGCGTCGCGAAGCGAAACATGATCGATTTCAATCACATTCACCACATCGGTTGGGGCGTGTTGTCGGACATGGGCGGCGTTTACACCCTTGGTCCCAGCGAACAAACAACCGTAAGCAACAACGTCGTCCACGACGTCTATGCATACAGCTACGGCGGCTGGGGGCTCTATACCGATGAAGGCTCAACCGGCATCACGCTGGAAAACAATCTCGTTTACAACACCAAGACCGGAAGCTTTCACCAGCACTACGGAAAGCAGAACGTCATCCGCAACAACATCTTTGCAGACAGCGAGCTTCAGCAATTGCAGCGTTCGCGCGCGGAGGCCCACGTCTCTTTTACCTTCGAAAACAACATCGTCTACTATCACACCGGCAAGGTGCTGGACGGTACGTGGAAGGATGCGAATGTTTTGATGCGCAACAACGACTACTGGCATGCGTCGGGTGCTGAGATCGCGTTCGATGGGATGACTTTCAACGCCTGGCAGAAGAGCGGCAAGGACGCCGGTTCAATCGTCGCCGATCCGAAGTTCGTCAATGCCGAGAAGCACGACTTTCACCTCCAGCCTGACTCGCCGGTGTTGAAGTTGGGATTTAAACCATTCGAATATCAAAAGGCGGGCGTCTATGGCGACGATGCGTGGATCAACCTCGGCCGGTCGATTACCTATCCGCCCCTTGAAATTGCGCTGCCGCCACCCACGAGGGCCGGATAAGTGGTTCTGTTGATTTCTACCCGTCCAATCGCAACACCGACGATCAAACCCGGTACTCCGCCCCGACGGATGGCTGTCAAAGAGCCGCTTCGTCATCCAAAGCACCTGCTCGCGGTAGTTCGCAACTGAGTACCGAGTACATCCTCTCCGCCTCCCGGCCTTACGCCTGCTGCCTACCACCTACTCCAACAATTTGACGCCTGCCCCCGCCTCCCCTTACACTGCTCGTCTCTTTCCGATCCATCGCGTGGGTGATGCGGGGAGGGATCGACCGGCCACCGGTGCGGGTTTGTTGCCCGATACTGGCGGCTTGGTGACGGGACGGGTTGCTGTCAGCGCCGTCTCTTTTGGAGCTTTGCCATGTCCCTGAGCGTCGAAGACAAGTCGCAGATCATTACAGACTATCGCATTCACGAAAAGGACACCGGCTCGCCGGAGGTTCAGATTGCGATTCTCACCAAGCGCATCAACGATCTGCGCGGCCATTTTGACAAACACAAGAAGGATCACTCGTCGCGGCGCGGCCTGCTGAAGCTGGTCAGCCGGCGAAACCATCTGCTGAAATATCTGACGCGCGAAGACCGTGAGCGATATACGCAAGTCATCGCGCGGCTCGGCCTGCGTAAATGAATTTCCCCGCGGGGGCGTGCTTGTGCATGCCCCCGCGATTTTTTTGCGGCCGCGATGTGGTCTCTTTTTTCGATCGTCCTCGGTTCGCCGCCGCCTCACGCGTGAAACAGCCGTGGAAATTGCTCTGGCGGTCCTCGTTGTCGTCGCCGTGGCAGCCTTCATCTGGAAAGCACGCCGGCAAACAGCCGATCCGGACGAATGGCAGGAATCGCTCTACATGAACGAGGAGGATGCGGAGGATGACGAGATTCCGGATGTGGCTGATGACGACGGCAGTGATCCGGATGAGTGATGCGTAATCAGTGAATTGCGGCTTGGGGGCGCAGATGATGTGGTAACGATGTTGTTTTGCGGCCGGCGCTGGGCCGGACGCTTTTAACAGGAAGCACGGGAAGTATCTGGAATGCTGAATCATGTCCGCAGGCTTCGATAGGCCTCGGCAGGCGGCGTGATGGCGGCGAACCAGATTCGACACAGATGCACAAACCCCCGCACGCGGCCGCACGACGGGCCATGGCGTGCATGGATTTGTCCATCTGTGGCCGGGCAACTGACGGATATTTTGAGTAGCACGACTGGTTCGAGGCCACAGAGGAAAAGTAAACATGCAGGAAATTCGCATCGAACGTCAGATTGGTGAAAAAGTTCTCGCCATCGAAACCGGCACGCTGGCAAAGCTAGCCCATGGCGCCGTGACCGTCTCTTACGGCGACACAGTGGTGTTTGGCGCCGTCGTAAGGGCAAACCCGCGCGAGGGGATCGATTTCTTTCCCCTGCAGGTGGATTATCGCGAACGCCGGGCGGCCGCCGGCAAGTTCCCCGGAGGCTTCATCAAGCGCGAAGGCCGGCCTTCCACCAAGGAAGTTCTGGCGGCCCGGCTGGTCGATCGGCCGCTGCGTCCCCTCTTCCCCAAGGGCTTTTTCGACGAAGTCCAGATCCATCTGAACGTCCTTTCCAGCGATCAGGAACACGACCCGGATGTGCTCGCCGGCATCGCCGCCAGCGCCGCCTTGGCGATCAGCGATGTGCCCTTTCTCGCGCCAACCGCCCATGTGCGCGTCGGCCGGGTTGACGGGCAGTTCATCATTTTTCCATCGCAGGCGCAGCTCGACGAAAGTGAGATCGACCTGGTCGTCGCGGGCACCAGAAACGCAGTCAACATGATCGAAGTCGGCGCGCACGAGGTTCCCGAGGACACAGTCGCCGACGCGATCGAGTTTGGCCACAAGCATGTGCAGGAAATCGTCGGCATGATCGAGGAGTTGCAAAAGAAGCTGCCGGTTCAGAAGGTCGGCAACATCCGCGAGCACGATGCAGCGCTGGTCCAGAAGGTGCGCGACAAGGTCGGCGGGCGAATCCGCGAAGCCAAGGGCAAGCCGGGCAAGAGCGATCGATCCGGTGTGATGAAAAAGCTTCAGGAAGAAATGCTGAACGAACTGGCGCCGGCCATCACCGACGCCGCCGCCCCCTACTCGGCGTATGTCAACGCCAAGGCGATGCAGGGGGAGCTGCGCAAGATTTTCTCCGAGGTCGAGGAGCAGGTCACCCGCGAGGCGATTCTCGCCGGTGTCCGGCCGGACGGCCGCGGCTACACCGACATTCGCCCGCTGGATTGTCAGGTCAATGTCCTGCCGCGCGTTCATGGCTCGGCGGTCTTCACCCGCGGCGAAACCCAGGCGCTTTGCACGGTCACGCTAGGCACAAGCTCCGACGAACAGACCGTCGAAGGACTCGTCGAGGAATACAGCCAGAAGTTTTACCTGCACTATTATTTTCCCAGCTACAGCGTTGGCGAAGTCCGGCCGATACGCGGGCCAGGCCGGCGAGAAATCGGCCACGGCGCGCTCGCCGAGCGTTCGCTGCTCGCCGTTCTGCCAACCGTCGATGAATTTCCTTATACCGTTCGCATCCTGAGCGACATCCTCGAATCAAACGGCTCCTCGTCGATGGCCTCGAGCTGCGGCGGCTGCCTGGCATTAATGGATGCGGGCGTCCCCATCACCCGGCCGGTGGCGGGCATTTCCGTCGGACTGGTACAGGAGGGTGACAAGCGCGTTCTGCTCACCGACATTCTCGGCGAGGAGGATCATTTCGGCGACATGGATTTCAAAGTCTGCGGCACCACTGAAGGCATCACCGCCATTCAGCTCGACATCAAGATCGAGGGCCTTCATTACGACGTTATCCGCGAAACGCTGAAGCGCGCCCGCGAGGCCCGCCTGAAGATTCTCGAAAAAATGGCCAGCGCTCTGCCCGGCCCACGCGCTGAGATCAGCAAGTGGGCTCCGCGCATGGAGATGGAAAAGATCAACCCCGAATTGATCGGCAAGCTGCTCGGCCCGGGCGGCAAGAACATCTAGAAGATTCAGGAAGAGAGCGGCGCCAAGATCGACATCGAGGACGACGGCAGCGTCTACATCTCCTCCCCCAGCGCCGAAGCGGTCTATGCCGCCAAGGCCGTTGTCGAGGCGATGACCACCGAGGTAAAGCTCGGCACGATCTACAACGGCAAGGTCGTCTCCATCCGCGAATTCGGCGCCTTCGTCGAGATCGCCCCGGAGACCGACGGGCTGGTCCACGTCAGCGAATTGTCGAACCAGTACGTCGATCGCGTTGAGGATGTCATCAAGCTCGGTGACATGATCAAGGTGAAGGTGATCAACATCGACGACACCGGCCGCATCAAACTCTCCCGCAAACAGGCGATGGCCGACTCTGGCGAGGTCGATCCCGAAATTGTCCCCAGCGGCGCCGGCGGCGGCGAAGAAGGCGGCGACCGCGGCCAGCGCCGCGACGATCGCGGCCCACGCGGCGGCGGCGGACGCGGCGGAGATCGTGGCTCCCGCGGCGGCGGCGGTGGCCGAGGCGGCGATCGCGGCCCACGGCGCTAGGCGCCCCCGGATCGCACCCTTGATCGGCGTATTCGCTGCACCGATCATCGGCCCGTACAAATTGTTCCACCGGGCCGGCACCAAACTGCCGGCCCGGTCTTTTTTTCCGACGGCGTGGAGTACCGACCGGCCTTGGGCTTGCATAGTGTTTTTACTACGCACTGTCACATCCCGGCGCGTTGAATCCCGCGCGCGGTTGTCCATAATCACATGGCGTTGCGGCAGAGCATCCGATTGTGTCGATCGGCCGCGATCGCCGGCAGATGCCCGCACCCTTGAAAGGAAAATAGCCCCTCATGCGACGCGCGAAGATCAGCATCATTGGAGCCGGCAATGTCGGCGCAACCTGCGCCCATTGGGCGGCCTCAAAGGAACTTGGGGACATCGTTCTCGTTGACGTGCCCCAGGTTGATGGCATGCCTCAGGGAAAGGCCCTCGATTTGTTCGAGGCCTCGCCGGTTGAGGGGTTTGACGCGAAAATCACCGGCGCCACCAGCTACGAACCCACGGCCGGTTCGGATGTGGTGATCATCACCGCCGGCATCGCCCGCAAACCGGGAATGAGCCGCGACGACCTGATCAACACCAACACCAATATCGTCAAGAGCGTTGCCGCCAACGTGGCGAAACAGTCACCCAACGCCATCCTTATCGTCGTCAGCAATCCGCTCGATGCGATGGTCTACGTCGCCTGGAAAGCCAGCGGCTTCCCCGCGAAGCGCGTGCTCGGGCAGGCGGGCGTGCTCGATGTCGCCCGATATCGCTCGTTTCTGGCGATGGAGATTGGCTGCTCTGTCGAGGACGTTCAGGCTCTGCTGCTGGGCGGACATGGCGACGACATGGTCCCCCTGCCGCGATATACCTTCGCCGGCGGCATTCCGATCACTCAACTGATCTCAAAAGACCGGCTCGACGCCATCGTCGATCGCGCCCGCAAGGGCGGCGCGGAAATCGTCGGGCTGTTGAAAACCGGCAGTGCCTACTACGCACCTGCCGCCGCCACCGTGGCGATGGCGGAATCGATCATCCGCGATAAAAAGCGCATCCTCCCCTGCGCCGTCTACTGCGAAAAGGAATATGGCATCGGCGGATATTTCGTCGGCGTGCCGGCCATTCTTGGAAGCGAAGGCGTCGAGCG
>JBBQCK010000158.1:0-6403 GCA_038318605.1 Tepidisphaerales bacterium
AAGCTGTTTGCACAGATGCGCCACCTCGATTGCCTTGCCGCTGCCCAGATAGGTGCCGGCGTCGGGCTTATGGCGGTTTTGAATGATCGACCCCGCCACCCGCGCGCCGGCCGCCCGTGCCAGCGAAGCCAGCTCGCCGAGCGGGTCGCGCGGATCGGCGGTTGAGCCCGGCAAAATCACCCCAACCAGGATCGCCCGCTCCTGGCGTACGGATAGTTCGGTGCGCTTTAGGTCTGACAATGGTCCAGCCGCCTCCAGAATGAAGTTGTCATATTAGCACCCCCAACCGTCGCTGGCCACGCTTCGCGTTCCCCCATGTGGCTACCGAAGTGATCAGAATCAACCACGCAATTGTCATGGGTTTTTTCATCGGCGACTGGCTGACTGCAATAACCGTATTGCAACGCCAAATGCGGTCAAAGGACGCGCATATATTCCTCGATCAGCCCGGCCGCCAAGCCTCGCGTACTGATCGACGCTTGCTACTTGTCCAGCCGCCCGGGCCGTCAACAGCCCTGCAATTTCATCGACATAATACAGGCGGCGTCCACCACGGTTGCAGCAATTGGAACCAAAATGCCCGCTAAAACATAAAGCGATACCGACGCACCACCGCCAAGTCTTCGAACAACCGGAACGAATGCAAGCGAAACCACGATCAGAATCCCATTCATGATCGGTCCAAAAATGATCGCAATCCCCAATGCTGTCCAACTCCGATTAGCATTGGCAACCAGGATCAGCAACGCGTTGACAGCTATGGCGATTCCGACAGCCAGCAACGCGGCGTGGATTACGCGCTGCATCCTCGGCTGGCGAAGATCTTTGGCCGGTGATCGATAGTCGATTACGTGCGATGACATACCGGAAAACTGAGTGAAATGTCTTGGCCCGATTGTACCAACACCGCTTTTTGCCTCAACGCGATGCGCGACAATATTCCCAACGCTCATTGCTTCACGGTTTCACCAGCCAGTACAACAAAGGCAAAGCCCTCCCATGTTTGCCAAAGCGCGGCGCCCACATTACACCTACAGTCTTCGATGGAGTCGATTATGAGACAGCAGGACATGGAAGTCCGGCTTCGGGCTGGGACGGCGTTGGCGGCCACCGTTATTGCCGCCGGGGCGGTGGTTTTGTCATTGTGTGCCTGGCAGCAAGCGCCTGTCTGGATTGAGCCGATGAGCACTATACGGCGGCCAGTCTGGATGGTGTGGTCGTTACGCGCCGCGGCGCTGGGCGGGATCGCGGCGGCACAAATGCTTGTCATGGCGACGGTCGTCGATCTTTTCTGGAGGCGAGATCGCCTGAGCGACTGGATTAAGGCGGCGTCGCTGGTGTTATTTTTAGTGGCTGGCATCGCGTCGGTGCTGATGGCGCTGGCCGGCCGATAGGCAATCTTCTGCTCCCGATGATGATTTCCACCGCACTCCATCGTGGCGCCGGATTGGCGCTGATCCTTTTCACAATGCATGCGCCGCCGGCCCGCGCCGATGCGCCGGCCGATGGCAGCATCGGCTCAACCTCGTCGGCGGCCCTTGCCGCCAGGTTGGCAACGCTTTCGCAGAGCGTTCTGCTCGACAAACCCGATGTCGATCGCGCCAAATGTTCGTCGGCGTTGCTCAAACTGGCCGTCCGCCTCGAACCGACTGAACCGCGATACGCCCGCCTACTTACCGAGCGGCTCGGCCAGCTTCTCAATGAGCCGAACGCCTTGGATGACGCCATCGCCGCATGCAGTCTTTGGCGAAAGCTCCAGCCGGCAGACCGCCAGGCGCAGTTGCAGACGATCGTTCTCTTTGCGGCCCAACAGCAGACGCTGGAAAAAAAAGTCGAGTATCTCAAGGGTTTGCTGGCAACCAACGCCATCGCCCCCGAAGCGCGCTCATTTGCGGCGGCGTATTGCGCAACACTGCTTTTCGAGCGCAACCAGGATGAATCGCTGGCGATGGTGCAAAAGGCGCTCGAACTTAATCCACTGAACATCGACGCACTGAAGTTTCGACGGCAGTTTCAATACGCCGACCCGAAGACAACACCAGAAGACCGGCTCGCGGTGTCACTGGCGATGTTACGCGCCAATCCCGCATTGGCGCAACTTACGTTTGAAGTTGCCGGCGATTTGTCGGCGGCGGGCCTCGGCGAGGAATCGCTTCGCTGGTATACCGCCACGCTCAATATCGCGGCGCGATTCGGCGAGCTGCCCGCCGAGGGAATCGTGCGCTACGCCACGCAGGCGTACTTCCTAGGACAATACCAGCGCGCCCAATCGAGCATGGATGAATTGCTGCAAAAGCATCCAGATCACTACACGGCACTCATCCTGCGCATTATGATTGCCCGCCAGTCGAAAGACGCCGCCGCAGATGCCCGGCTGGTCAATCAGGCGCGAAACTCGCTGTTGAACCAGTTGCAGACGGTCCGCTCAACTCTGGGCGTTGCAACAGCGACCACGCAGCCAGTCGATGGCGCGGAGGTTGAGTTGCCGGATCTGTCCGGCGATGCCGGGTTGCTTGTGCAGAATGATAAAGAAGACGTTCGACAGGCGTATTACGGCACGCTCGGCGAACTGGCATGGTTCGATATCTACTTCGCCAACCGCCAGCCCGAGGCCGCGCGCCTGGTGACACATTACACTGGCCTGCGAGCTGAGGGCGATCCACTGGCGGCGCGACTCGAAGGTTGGCGGCTCCTGCGCGACGGAAGCCTCGACGGAGCGCGTGTGAAGCTGTCGGCCATTTCAGACAAGGATCCGCTGGCACTTCTTGGCCTGGTTATGATCGCCTACAAGGGCAATCGCGAGGATCAGTCGCGCGCCGATGCCGACGCAATTCGCCTGCTGAGCGCGCGTCTGCCGGGCCTGCTCGGGTTGGTCATCCACGATGCATTGAAGGAGCGCCATCTCAGTGTTCCGCCATCACCGCACGCGGCCGGCCTGCGGGCACAGGTCAATGAGTTTCCTTCGGAGTTGTTCAAGGCGATCGACGCCCCGCAAAACTTCTATGCGATTCGCGGGGAGCCGCTGAAGCAGGCCGTCGCCTATGCCGAGCCCCTGATGGCGCGCGTCACCATTGCGAACGTGAGCGACTACGACATTGTCCTGGGCGCAGGTGGGATGATTCAGAGCGAATTTGCAATTGATGCAGGCCTGCCGCAGGTCAACATTCAAAATCTGCCCCAGCCGCTGCCATCGGTTGCGGTCGGGCGTTTTACTTCACAACTTGTGCTGCATCCGCGGCAATCCACCTCCCAGGTGGTGCAGCTTGACGAAGGTATCCTTGGTCGGGTGTTGCTCCAGGTGCCGCAGCCGGTACTGACGGTGCAGCCGCAGATTCGTACCGACCCGGCCACGGCGCCCGGTGGCCGGCCGGCATGCATGCCCGGGGGCTATTCAATCGGCTTCGTGCGCGCGTTTCAGCGCAATGGTTTTGATATGTCGCGTGGCCTTCAGCCGGTCGCGGCGACACTCGAAGGGGACGAAGGCGCGGCAAAAATCTACGCGCTCGAATTGCTCGGCCAATATGCCAGGATGGCCGGCACCGCGCGCGCACGCGCGGGCGATGACGGTCCCAAGGCCGATCCGGCGCCTTTTCTCGACCTGATTCGCACGTCGATGCAGAATTCGGATACGATTGTGGCGTCCTGGGCGCGCTATCAATATATCCAGGCGGTTTCGGACGATCAGACGCAAATCGCGTTTCAACAGCTTCTGCGGGATGAACACTGGCAGGCGCGGGCGATCGGTCTGCTTTCGATGTCGCAGATGCCTCCCAAGGATCAGCAGGAAATGGCTCGTGCAATCGCCAATCGCGAACAGGATGCAGACCTCAGGCAGTTGAGCGCAGCCCTGGGCGAAATCGCCGCTCATGCCGCCACGCAGCCATCGACCGCCCCGGCCGATGAACCACAGGTTGCACCCGTGGCCGAACCCTCCAGCGGGCCCGCTCGCTGAGATTCTGGACAGTGACCATGGTCCCGGCCGAAACCGAATCTCGCAGCGAATCAGGCGATGCCCCTCGCCCGCCTCGCCCAACACTGCCGCTCATTGATCTATCCGTAAAGCCCACGCCTGAACCACCTCCAACCGGCCTGACGGCGACGTTTGTACGATTCTTCATCAAAGGCCTTGCAGCGTTGATGCCGACGCTCATTACCCTCTTGGTGCTGGTGAAAGTCTGGGGCTTTTTGTGGGAGGCGGTCGGTCAGCACATTATCGTGGCGATCGGGTGGATGTGGTGGACGCTCTCGAACAACGGGCTGCTGCCCTACAAGTCCGCAGGGCAGATCGGCCGACTTTGGAACGAGCGCGATTTCAAAGTCCAGGCGATCGGCGTCAGCCTGGCGATACTTACGATTTACGTTGTCGGCCTGTTCGTCGGCAACATCATCGGCCGAACCTTCTGGAGATTGCTGGAAGGCGGTGTGATGAAAATTCCGCTGATCAAGCAGATTTATCCGGCCGTCAAGCAGGTCACTGACCTGTTCTTCACCGAAAAGGACAACCATCAATTTGACGGCAGCCGCGTGGTGGCGTGTCAGGCGAGGCATCACGGCGTCTGGGCGGTTGGGCTGGTGACGGGTAACGGCCTTGAGCCACTGTCCGACGCCATTGGCCGCGACATGGTAACGGTGTTTATTCCCTCCTCTCCAACGGCGTTTGCCGGATATGTGGTTGTGGTGCAGCGGCGTGATCTTGTCGAGTTGCCAATGAGCGTGGATCAGTTGATGCGCCTTTTGATGACCGGTGGGGTCGTGAGCCCGAAATTCGGGCCGAACGATGAGGCGCGCGGCCCGGAGCAGGACGCCGCCACGACCGTCGAGCAGGTGAAGCTTGCACAGACCAAACTCTCGGGCGACGTAGAATTGGCCGCAGCGGCCGCCGGCCGTGCGAATCGAGGCAACTCCGGTTAGGATCGGGAAATGCAGCGCGGCGGGATGGGTGCATTTACTGTACAATGCATCGGTAAAAGCCGACCGGGCGGTTGGAATGCAATGCCGCCCTTTGAACGGGCTTCTGGTTGGTTCCAGAGGCGGTTCGGTCGGTTCGGAACCAAGCTGTCGCTGCACGGTTCGGGCGCTGCGGCGAGAGTGTGATCGCAAAGGAGTTGACTGTGATTGTGACCATTTCCTCGCGGCACATGGATGTATCCCCTTCGCTTAAGGAATACGCTGAACAGAAGGCCGGGAAGCTCGTCAAGTATTATGATCGCATTCAGGAAATCGAGGTGGTTTTTGACGCCGGAAAGGATGCGACCACCTGCGAAATGATCGTCAATGCCGAGCACAACAACATGTTCATCGCTCGCCAGGATAACGGCACCGCCTATGCGTGCGTCGATGGCTGCGTGGACAAGCTCGAACGGCAGCTCAGCTAACACAAGGACAAGCATCGCAACCGTAAACATGACATCGGCGAGGACAAACGCCTCGGCGGCGGCACCGGGAACATCGCCGTTGAAAACTAACCTGCTGCCCGTTCCGTTTCCGCCGATGCAGGGCGGAATGGCCAGCGCTCGTATTGCCACCCCGACCTGCGCGGAGATTTTGCGAAGATGAAGTTCAGTGAGTTTATTGTGGATAGCGCGATCGTTCCGGCCTTGCAAAGCACCGATCGCGACGGTGTGCTTCGCGAACTGGTCCAAAGCCTCTGCGATGCCGGCGCATTGTCGACGGAAGCGTCGGGTGAAGTGGTCGAGGCACTGATCAACCGCGAGAAAAACGGTTCGACCGGCTTCGGCAAGGGCGTCGCGGTTCCGCACGTCAAGCATCACGCCGTGACGAAAATGATCGGCACAATTGGGCGCAGTGTTGCCGGCGTGGAGTTTTCGGCGCTGGACAACCAGCCGGTTTATACCGTCGTGCTGCTTCTTTCGCCGGCCGACCAGCACAAGCATCATCTCGATGCGATGAATATCATCTTCAGCAGCCTGCAGCGGGACACGTTTCGGCGTTTCCTCAAGCAAAGCCCGACGCGTGAGTCGATTTCAGAATTACTCGGCGACGCGGACCAGGCGGCAAAGTGACCTGGCACACGCGGGATCGGGTCGAGGGCGGCCAATCCGGAAGTCTTCCCCATCAACCCCCAGACCCGTCTGATTGAGTGCGACTGATGCCGCAGGCCAGCCGAGAAGTACGAATCACCAATGCTCGCGGCCTGCACGCGCGACCGGCGATGCAGTTTGTGGATGTCGCCAACACCTTTGCCGCCGATGTGCGCGTAATCGCGCTTGGCGAGGAACGCACCGAAGCAGACGCAAAGAGTATCATGCAGATGATGACACTGGCCGCCGTTGAAGGAACCCCGCTGCAGATCGTTGCCGACGGCGCCGATGCCGAAGCGGCGGTCGCGAGCCTGGCGGCACTGGTCGAAGCCAAATTCGGGGAGGAGTAGTCGATCCGCGAT
>JBBQCK010000159.1:0-6400 GCA_038318605.1 Tepidisphaerales bacterium
ACCCGAGGCAATTGCGAAGGGCCAGACCAATGCCGAAGGCAAGGCGACAATCGAAAACGTCCCGGCAAAGGACGTTGTGGTAATGGCCGGCGGACGGGACATCGGTCGCGGCCGTGAAATGGCCACCGTCAAGGCTGGCGAAACGGTCGAAGTTAAGATTACCGTCAAGCCTCGTCCGGCCGCTGGCGGTGGCGCGGCCGGCGCGGCAGGCGGCGCGGCCGGTGGTGATGCGGCCGGCGGCAACGGCGGCGCACGTCCGGGTCGGCGTGGTCAGGGTGGCGCAGATGGGGCCGGCGCAGCTGGTGGCGGTCGTCGCGGCGCACGCGGTGGCGCGGCCGGCGACGCGGCTGGCGCTCCGAAGAATTAAGAGAACCTTCGCATGTTCCCGCCATATTTGGCGGACAAGCTGGTGAAACTATGCACCCCCGCCCGCATGACAACATGTGGGCGGGGGTTGCTGTTTCTCGCAAGGCATCAGGCGGTATAACATCCCCTGCTGTAGATTACGACCACGAGGCGAATCGGAGGAAACGATGGCATATCGAATAATCAAGGCAACAACTGGATTGGCTTTTCTCGTCTTTGCCAGCGGCGCGATGACGTCGCAGGTGTTGGCGCAGGAGGTTGTCGCCCGGCCGGCGACGCAGCCCGGAGAACTTGCGATTTCTCCGGCCACCGCCCCTTCGACGCAGCCAGCCGACGAAGGCATTACAGCTTTGATCAAACGCCTTGGCGATGACGATTTCCGCGTGCGCGAGGAGGCGACTGAGGAACTATTCAAATGCGGAAAACCCGCGCTGCCGGAACTGACCAAGGCGGTTGAAAACGAGAATCCCGAAATCCAGTTGCGCGCCCAGACATTGATCACCCGAATCGAGGCGGCCAGCAAGCCAGCGGTGGCCGACGTCGGGCCGAACAATCCCAACAATATCCGCATCAACCGTGGAATGATGAACGGCCGGGCGCAGGTTCAGTTCAATGGCCGAATGGTCGTCGCCAACGGCGGGCAGGTGTCGCGCATCAGCGTCAGCACCAACAACGGCATCAAGACGGTGGACGCGGATGAAAACGGCGTGCAGGTTTCGATCAAGGAATCACCGGATGGCATCGACATGTCGATCACCCGGCCGGTGGATGGCAAGCCGGTTACGGAAGACATCAAGGCGAAGGACGCCGAGGAATTAAAGAAGGACAATCCGGAAGCGTTCAAGCTATATGAAAAATATGCCGGCCAGAAGGCCGGCAACATGATTCAGATCAGGGGTGGCGGGGTTTTGATTGCTCCGGTCCCGAATGATAATGACATTCAAAAGCAGATTCAGCCGCAAATGCCCAACCGCGCGGGTCAACCGCCGATCAATCTGCTGCAACATATCCGCAACAATCGCCAGGAAACGCGCGACAACGCGATTGCCAGTATCGACGATGCGATTGACCGTATTCGGGGTGTACGGAAAGAGGAGGGATGCACACCGGCCGAACTGGGAGAGTTGCAAGGCGAGATCGAGCATCTGATTACCTCGACGATTTCGACGTGTAGCATGGCGGCGCTCCCTGTTTGTCCGCAGCAATGCGGAAGGGCAAGCATTCCGAACGAATGGCGAACAATGCAAATGGAAAAGGTGACGAAATGAAAATGGTGATTATGGGGCTGGTGGTAGCGATGGCGCTGGTGGGGCTTGGGGCAGGGGAGTTGCCGACAACGGCCCCGGATAGCGAAGCGTTGTCGATTGTTCGCATCATCAATCTTCTGCCTGTGGGAGAGCGCCCCGAGAAAGATGGATGGACGGAAGTCCGCACACGAATTGTGAACGAGCAGTTGGCGCACGCCGCCGTCGGAACAACCGGGGCATTCGAGTTTGTGTTTGATGGCCGAGATTCGCGCCATGGCGGCAGATATTGGATCAGCGCGAACCAGGGGAAGTTTTCGGTGGATTGGATGCCACAGCAGCCGTCGATTTGGATCGAGGCGGAATTTACGCCAGAAGCCACTGACACCATCGAGAGGGCGAAGGCTGGCGTGAGATTCAAGTGTGATGGCCGCGTTAGGTCGATTAGACTTGCTCGCGAAGAGGCGTCGATCGCACTTGTAGATTGCTCGGTCGTCGCGGCTATAAACCCCGCATCGCGGCCCGCAGCCATTGCGCAGCCGCCCGCCACACTTGGCGCACTGCTGGAATCAATCCCCGCCGACGAGAGGCCAAAAATCGACGAGTGGACGCGGGTGCGGGAGGAGGCGGTTGGAAAGTGGTACGCTGACAACATGCCCGGCCGACGCATGCAGTTTGTCTACACCATAACCGGCAGAGAAAGTTTAGATGGTGATGGGTGCATAAACGGCAAATGCGATCTAAGCCGTGGCGTAGTTCCCGGCCTGCGATGGGTTCGCGGTGCCGAAGCATTGATTACTTTGGACTTCACCCATGAGGCGTCGGCGCGGATTGCGAAGATGAAGGCGGGCCGCATTGTTCGAGGCGTCGGGAACATCAGGGATTTTGAAGCGCGGAATATGGCCGACAACACCGGCCATGACATGACTGTGTACGTCAGTTTAGAGGAATGTGGAATTGAATAAATCGCGTCGCTTACCGCATTGTGCATGCGCGGGGGTTGAGGCGGAAGCGGTGATCGACTGGCTGATGCGCCCGGCTCAATTACGATTCCCCGGAGCATAAAAATCCGCCAGCGAAATTTCCCAAACGCCGGTCAACCTACCCCGCCCCGCCACAACATCCGCCGCGCCAGCTCCCGCGCATGCTCGACCGTCAACCCCGCCGCGTCCAGATCGGCGTCGGAACTGACGGGCCGCGGCAACCGTTTCGCCGGCGGCTTGTCCCGCCGCACCTTCACGGTTGCCAGCCGCTTTGTCTCTTCGCGATAGACCGTATCATTGCCGTCGCGAGTCTGCGGAATGTTTTCGACGCGAAATACGCGCGTTCCGACCACGCCGTCAATGACATTGATGCGCCATCCCGTCCCGCTTGCGAGAGCAGATCAAGAACTCCATCGACTGAGCAGCTTGAGGCAATCAGCCCGCCGCCGATCGGGCGAAATCCAATGGAAGGTATCAATCGCCCCTGAACGGGCCGCTTACCCCACCTGCGCCAGCGGCAGCGTGTCGCCGAATTGGCGCATCAGTGCATCGCGCAGCGGTTCGTGGCGCCGGAGATTCGGATCGTCGGCGAGGATCGCCAGCGCATCCTCTTTTGCCTGACGTAACAGATCGATCTCCAGCGTAATGTCGGCGATTTTGAATTGCGGGAGACCGTGCTGGCGCGTGCCGAAAAATTCGCCGGGGCCGCGAAGGCGCAAATCGGTTTCGGCGATTTCAAATCCATCATTCGTGCGGGTCATGGCGGTCAGGCGCTCGCGTGAATCTTCCGTGCCGGCGTCGGCGATGAGAACGCAATGCGACAGTTCGCTGCCCCGCCCGACCCGGCCGCGAATCTGGTGAAGCTGCGACAGGCCGAAGCGATCGGCGTTTTCAATGACAATCACGGTGGCATTGGCGACGTCGATGCCGACTTCAATGACGGTCGTCGTTATCAGCACATCCACCGCCCCATCGCGAAAGTCTGCCATCGTCCGCTGTTTTTCTTCCGTTGGCATTTGCCCGTGCAGCGCCGCCAGCCGCAGCCCCATCAGCGCGCCTTCGCTGAGCCGTTTGAATTCGGCGGTGACGGATTTGGCATCGTCCAGGCCGTTGTCGTCGATCTGCGGCACGACGACGTAGGCCTGCCGGCCGGCTTGAACCTCACGGCGAACCAGCACATAGGCCTCGGCCGATTCGTTACTGCGCAGCCAACGTGTGCGGATCGGCTGGCGCCCGGGCGGGAGTTCATCAATGAGGCTGACGTCAAAATCCGCGAAGTAGCTTAGTGCGAGGGTTCGAGGAATTGGCGTGGCGGTCATAACCAGATAGTGGGGCGCGTAGCCTTTTCCCTTCAACACCGCCCGCTGGCGCACACCGAGCTTGTGCTGCTCGTCGACGACCACCAGGCCGAGGTTTGCAAAATCGATGTCGCCCTGAAGGAGTGCCTGGGTGCCGATGGCGATTTGAACGCGCCCGTCGGCGAGCCCTTTCAGGATCGCGCCTTTGCTCTGCCGCCGGGTGCGCTGCGTGAAAAGCTCAACATTCACGGCCGAATTTTCCAGCATGCGGGTGAGCGTGAAGTAATGCTGCTCGGCGAGCACCTCGGTCGGCGCGAGAATGGCCGCCTGCATGCGGTTGGCGACCGCCACGAGCATCGCATAGACCGCGACGGAGGTTTTGCCGCTGCCGACGTCTCCCTGCAAAAGCCGATGCATCGGCTGCTGCGCGCGCAGGTCGGTGGCAATGTCGCAGATGCAGCGATTCTGTGCCGCGGTGAGATCGAAGGAAAATCGCCGTCGGATGCGCTCGTCGAGCAGCCGATCGATTCGCAGCGCCGGCGCGCTGATGCGCCCGCCGCGATATCGCTTTGCGATGCCCAGGCCAATTTGCAGCAGCATGAATTCGTCGTACGCCAGACGGTGGCGCGCCCGCATCGCGTCGATTTGGCGGGCCGGGAGGTGGATCGACCGGTAGGCGTCGTGCCGGCTGATCAGCCCGCGGCGCTGCAGCGTAGCATCATCGAACCACTCCGCGATCTGATTGCCGGCCGACTCAAAGGCGCGTTCGACGAATTGCCCGATCGCTTTGCTGGTGAGCCTCGCCGACGCGGGGTAGACGGCGCGGAGGCGGTCTTCGCCGATCGGCTCGGCGTCGGGAGGGGCTTCCTTCCATGTTGGATGCGACATCTGCGCAATACCGTATCGAAACTTCACCGCCCCGGTGACGCGGATGAACATGCCCGGGCGAATGAGGTTGCGCAAATACGCGCCATTGAACCAGAGCAGCGAAAGCCGGCTGCCGGCCTCATCGGACAATGTTGCCTCAAATCGCGGCCGATTTTTTCCGGTCAGATAATCTACCGCCACCACCTCGCCGCGCGCAATCTGGATCGGCCCGTCGATAAGCTCTGAGATTGAACATTCGGCGCGCTCGCGCTGATAGGCCCGTGGAAAATAGTTGAGCAGATCTTCCAGCGTCGCAACGCCTCGCGTTTGAAACTCTTTGGCGCGGGTGGCGCCCATTCCCTTAAGCGAGCCAATCGGCGCATCAATTTCGCCAGGGGCGTTGGCGGTTGGGGAGGGGGGAGTATCGCCCACGGACGGCTGCATCGTGCATGGCTCCATAAAATTAAAGGCTCGACGGCGCGGCCGACATCATATGTCCGGCGACGGCCGATGTGCACAAGCGCGCCGCCGGGCTGATGGCGGACATCCATGCCAAGAAAAAAACCGCCGCGCCCAAAGGCGCGGCGGCGACAGTCTCGGTAAAAGTATCCCAAGCGGATCTGATCAGGCGCGGCGTCGGCGAGCGACGAGCGCCCCGGCCACCAGACCCAGAAGGGCGATTGAACCCGGCTCGGGTGCAACGACGGCGTTTGAGTACTCGACCGTCACGTTGTCCACTGCGTAGGCGTAAGCGGTGCTGCTGCCGGTGCCAAAGTAGACCGCATCGAAGGTCGTAACGAGACCCAAAGGCGTGGCGAGGCCAGTATCGGTTCCGGAAACAAAGGTGACTGTGTCGAGCTTTGCCACCAGCCCCAGCGAACTCGCTCCGCGTGTGATGATGAACTGAAACGAGTGGGCAAGCTGGTTGTTGATGCTCGTGTTAGAGCTGCTCGTCTTGATCGACGTGCCGCCGGGAAGGCCGCCTAATGTGTTGTCGCCAGCGGGTTCGTCAAGCAGGTCGCCAGCGGCGCTGGTTCCGGTTGGAACGCGCACATTATAGCCGAAATCGTCATCTTCCCTGGTGCCGGCAGTATTGTTGTAGCTTGTGTTGCTTTCGTCGGTGGCAATCTGCGTTCCGTTGGAGTTGTAAAGGCCGAACCGGAAGCCATTGACATTATTCGGATTCGTCACGCTTGCATGAAAATCGAACGACAAGGTGATCGAATCGCCCACTGTGTTGCCCAATGTCGTGGAGCTGAAAAAGCCAACGACCCGTTTGAACGCATCCAAGCCACCCGGCACGACCTGCATGGCATTAGAGGCAAAGGTGGTGTCCGGCGAGGCAACGCTGACAGTTTGATTCTGATTGGCGATGTACCACGCAATGTCCGTCGGATCGGTGCCGTTGGTGCGACCGCCATCGGTAAACGTATCGCTGAACACGATGGTGGCACCGGCGGCCGAACTCAGCAGCCCGATAACGCCCGCAGCGCCTGCGAATGAGAAAAGACGATTCAACTTCATTTTCCGGCCCTCAAAAAGACTTGCGACGAATCAGCAGGCTTTCGCCTACCCTCGGATGTGGCATTACCACAGGATCGATGGCGAACAATGCGAAAATGCGTCCTTTTATGCAATAATC
>JBBQCK010000160.1:0-6395 GCA_038318605.1 Tepidisphaerales bacterium
GGCGCCTCGCAGACCAATGCGTACGGCGATTTTTGTCTGCAGGTTGACGATGTTGTTGGACAAATTCTGCGGACGATTGATCGGCTGGGGATTGCGGAAAATACGATTATCGTATTCACGGCCGACAACGGTTGTTCGCCGATGGCGGATTTCCCGTCACTTGCCGAAATGGGCCACCATCCAAGCCACCATTTTCGCGGCCACAAGGCTGATATCTATGAAGGCGGCCACCGTGTGCCTCTCATTGTTCGATGGCCGGCGAGGATTAAGCTGGCCGGGGTGTGCGATGAAGTCGTGTGCCTCGTCGATCTACTCGCAATGTGCGCTGAGATTGTTGGTTATCCTCTCCCATCTGATGCGGGGGAAGACAGCATCAGCAACCTGACCGCATGGATCGGCGAGTCGATGGAAAGCTCGCTGCGCGAGGCGACGGTTCATCATTCAATGGACGGTTCATTTTCGGTCCGGCGCGGCCAATGGAAGCTAGAAATGTGCCCCGGCTCCGGCGGTTGGAGCTGGCCCCGGCCAGGATACGAATGTGTTGAGCTTCCGCCGATGCAGCTTTACGACCTGGATGCCGACATTGGCGAGCGCCGCAATGTAATTGCGGATCACCCTGAAGTCGTCGAGCAACTGTCAACACTTCTGGCAGGGTATGTGCGCGCGGGAAGAAGCACTCCGGGACCGCCCATGTCCAACGTGTCAGACGGCCCGTGGCCTCAGCTTTGGTGGATGGACCTCGACACACGTTGATAACGCAGTGCAATTTGGAACTATCAGTTCGCTCACGCGGCGCAACGACTGGCGCAGCGGATAAATTGATGAAAAATAAAAAAGATGCAGGTCGTGGGCTTGACTGCGGGCATGCAGGTCCGTTAAAGTATCGCGTGCCAGAATTGAAGACAGCGAACGTACTAGTTTCGCGCCGGTGACCAGAGACTTCTGCCGAAATGGCAGTGGAAGGCTCTGGCTTTTCGCCTGCGCTTGACGGGGCGCTTGGATTAGTTAGTGTACGGGACTCAATTTATGACGGGGCGAGCCACTTCGCCCGCCGTCTGACCATCAGGCCGCAACGAATTTCGTTGGCGGCCGGTTTTGTCGGCATTGGATGTTGGATCGGACGTTTGTCGGTCAGTTCCCCGGATTGGGTTTCTCTGCTGCAGTTGTTTGCCCTTGTGGGGCTGGAATGAAGTCGTTTTCGTGCTGGCAGTGGCTTCGGATGAAATCACCAGAGGCCGGGTGGGGTTGTCGCCGTGGGCGGCGCCCCAGTGGCTCCGAAGGCCTGAAAAGTGGGATTGTTTGACGGTTTAGGTTTACCAACTGGACGTTTAGAAAGAGGAATTGCCGATGCGTACGCGTGAAATGCGCGATCTTAGCAAGCGTGGCGATGCGCTGCCGATCCCGAATTTGATCGACATCCAGATCGAGTCGTACACCAGATTCCTTCAGAAGGAAGTCGAGTCAGGGAAACGGAAGAACGACGGCCTCGAGGCTCTGCTGCGCGAAGTCTTTCCAATCGAAAGCTACGACGGCAATCTGCGTCTGGAATACATCAGCTACGAGCTTGCCGAGCCACGGTACACCACCGACGAATGCCGCGCTCTGCGGCTAACGTTCGGCATGCCATTTCGGATACAGGTTCGTCTTGTTCGCAAGGACAAGGATGAGGTGATGGAAGATTCCATCTACCTTGGCGAAATCCCGATCATGATCGGCGGCGACGAATTCATCATCAACGGCGCCGAGCGCGTGATCGTCAGCCAGCTTCACCGCTCGCCGGGTATCGACTTTCTGGTCGAAACCAGCGAAGGGGACCGGCCGCTGCACGGCTTCCGGGTCATTCCAGAGCGAGGAAGCTGGATCGAATGCTCCGTGACAAAAAAGGACGTTCTGGCTGTCCGCATCGACCAGTCGAGCAAGATTCCGGCCACCACGTTCCTGCGGGCGCTGGACAAGAAATACACCACAGCCGACGCGATCATCCGCGAGTTTCACACGGTCGAATCGATCAAGGTCGGCAAACTGCAGCCGACATATTACGCCGCATCGTCGATCATCGATTCGGAATCGGGAGAGGAAGTGGTCAAGGCCGGCGCGCAGCTTGGTGATTCGCTGGCCAAGATTCAGGCGTCGAAGCTGGAGACGATCGACGTCGTCACGCGCGTAAGCGATCCACTTATTCTGAACACGCTGGCGGAAGATTCGTCTGACAGCCATGAAAATGCGTTGATCAAGATCTACGCGCGGCTTCGGCCGGGAAATCCGCCGCAGCTTGACAAGGCACAGACGCTGTTTCAGGAGAAGTTTTACGACGAAAACCGCTACCGTCTCGGCCGGGTTGGGCGATTCCGCATCAATCGCAAGTTCGATCAGTCCGTCAGCGAAGATGTAATGACGCTGCGCAGTGAGGACCTGGTCAACTCGCTGAAGTACATGTTCAAACTCCGTAGCGGTGAAGGGTACATCGACGACATCGATCACTTGGGCAATCGTCGCCTTCGTACCATCGACGAGCTTGCGCAGGAAGAGTTGCGCAAGGGCTTCCTTAAGCTGCGCCGCACCGTCCAGGAGCGCATGAGCCTGAAGGATCCCAACGAGCTTGGGAAGATCTCCGAATTGGTGAATTCCAAGAGCATCAGCAGCGCCATCGATTTCTTCTTCGGCCGCGGCGAGCTTTCGCAGGTTGTCGATCAGACCAATCCGCTGAGCCAGCTTACACACGAACGGCGTCTTTCAGCCCTCGGGCCGGGCGGTTTGAACCGCAAGCGCGCCGGCTTCGAGGTCCGCGACGTACATATTTCGCACTATGGTCGAATCTGTCCCATTGAAACGCCGGAAGGCACGAATATTGGCCTGATTGCGTCGCTGGCGATTTATGCGGCGATCGATCCTTACGGTTTTCTCATAACACCCTATCGCGTTGTGAAGGATGGCAAGGTCAGTGGCGAGCATCGCATGCTGCGCGCCGATGAGGAAATGAAAGGCGTGTTGGCGCCGCCGGACGCCGTTGACAAGGAAGGACATCTTTCCAAGGGCAACGTGCTCGCCCGCGTGCAGGGAGACCTGGCGACTGTTGCGAGCAAGGAAGTCGAGTTCATTGATATCAGCCCGCGCCAGACTGTTTCGGTGTCGGCCGCCTTGATTCCGTTTCTCGAGCACGACGACGCCAACCGAGCGCTGATGGGATCGAACATGCAGCGCCAGGCCGTTCCGCTTCTGCGAACCGACCCGCCGGTTGTTGGCACCGGCATGGAAAAATCCGTCGCCCAGAACAGCGGCATGCTGGTCCGCGCCGATCGAGCGGGCGTTGTCACCAGCGTCGATGCGACACGCATCCTCATCGACAATGCCGACGAATATCCGCTTCGCAAATATCACGGCTTGAATGAACGCACCTGCCTCAATCAGCGGCCGATCGTTAAGAAAGGCCAGCGCGTTAAGCGTGGGCAGATCATCGCCGACGGGCCGGCGGTTTATCAGGGCGAGCTCGCGCTCGGGCGCAACTGCCTCGTCGCCTTCATGACCTTTGATGGCTACAACTTTGAAGACGCCATCGTCATCAGCCAGCGGCTGGTGAAGGAGGACGTTTTCACCTCAATTCACATTGAGGAATACGACGTCGAAATCCGTGAGACCAAGCTGGGGCGCGAGGAGTTCACACGCGACATTCCCAACGTCAGCGAGCGGGCATTGGCAAATTTGGATGAGAGCGGCATCGTCCGCACCGGAACGCGTGTCGGCCCGGGCGAAATTCTCGTCGGCAAGGTTGCGCCCAAGAGCAAGAGCGAGCTGACACCGGAAGAAAAGCTGCTGCACGCGATTTTCGGCAGGGCCGGCGAAGACGTGAAGAACGATTCGCTGGAAATGCCGGCCGGCGAAGAGGGCGTGGTCATTAAGACGCAGCGCTTCAGCCGTCGCATGCACATGACGGACGACCAGAAAAAGGCGCTTAAGAAAGAGATGGATGTCTATGAGAAGGAGCAGAATCTCAAGGCAATCACGATCTTCAAGCAGATGATCGGCGAAATCAACGAAGTTACCGGGCAGCCGGTCGTTGACTCCGCCACGCGCCAGAAAGTCGGCGCCAGCGACGACGTGGACGTGGTTCTGGAACAGGTCGAAACGTTCCAGACTGCCTGGATCAAGGGCAACAAGGAATCACGGGAGCAGGCGGAAAACACCTATTCCCGCTTTTGGCCGCGCATTGAGTTGGTCATGAAGGAAAAGGTGCGCCGCCTCGAGCACATGAAACGTGGCGACGAACTGCCGAGTGGCGTGCTGGAAATGGTCAAGGTTTACGTATCGACCAAGCGTGCCCTGAGCGTCGGCGACAAGATGGCCGGCCGGCACGGTAACAAGGGCGTCATTGCCCGAATCGTTCCTGAAGAGGACATGCCTTTTCTTGAAGATGGAACGCCGGTTGACATCATGCTTAATCCACTGGGGGTACCCAGCCGCATGAACGTCGGGCAGATTCTGGAGACCCACCTCGGGTGGGCAATGATGGTGCTTGGACAGCAGGCGATCACTCCGGTGTTCGACGGCGCAACGGAAGACGAAATTCATCGTTGCATCGAAGAGGCAAACCGCGCGGTGCGCGATCGCCGGAAAGATCGAGAGAAGAGCAAAAAGCCGCTTCTGCCGCGCGATCTGGACGTGGTGATGCCATACGGTGGCAAGGTTCAGTTGCACGATGGTCGCACTGGTGAGCCATTCGAGCAGAAGACGACGGTGGGCTATATCTACATGATGAAGCTGCACCATCTGGTGGACGACAAGATTCACGCCCGAAGCACTGGACCCTACTCGCTGATCACGCAGCAGCCGCTAGGCGGCAAGGCCCGCACAGGCGGGCAGCGATTCGGCGAGATGGAGGTCTGGGGCCTGGAGGCGTATGGCGCATCGTACATCCTGCAGGAACTACTGACCGTCAAGAGCGACGATGTCGAAGGCCGCACCAAGATCTACGAAAGCATGGTCAAGGGCGGCAATACGCTTGAGGCTGGAACGCCGGTCAGCTTCGACGTGCTCTGCAATGAAATCCGCGGTCTTGGGTTGAATATTCAGCTTGAGAAGAAGAAAGGTGGGGGCATGAGCGAAGAGGATCAGGATTTGATGTGATTGGCCCTAATGGCTGGTCCGCGTTGTCCGACCCGCGATAACAACCCTGAGGGATGGCATCCATGTCGGAACGAATGAATCACAACCTCATCGACGCAATATTGGAACTTAAGGCGAAAGAGCCGTTTGCGCCCTTTCGGATTGTCCTGTCCAGTGGACACAAATATCCGATTGAAAATGGCGGGAATCTGGTGGAGATGCGGACGGAGTTTTTCTATGCATCGCCTCGGAAGGATGGCTTTGTATTCCTCCGCAAGAGTCAGATCGCGGCGGTTGAAGGCATCAACGGCAGGCAAGCCGCCAAACGTCGGACATGAGTTAATAACAGGCTCGGGCCGTGGCGGATCGTGGCGAGCCGCCAGCGCAAAAAACGGTTGGTTCGCTTAAAAATAGTTTGTCGTGTGTAAACCAAGCATGGGCTCCAAGCCCATGGCAACCCAGAGAGAAATCGATCATGGCTGAAAGCGTTTACGATCGAATCAATGATTACGGCTCGGTGCGGATTCAACTCGCCAGCCCGAACGATATTCGTTCCTGGTCCTTCGGTGAGGTGAAGAAGCCCGAGACCATCAACTACCGCACATACCGCGCCGAGAAGGATGGCTTGTTCTGCGAGCGCATCTTCGGCCCGGAGCGCGACTGGGAATGCTCTTGCGGCAAGTACAAGGGCACGAAGTACAAGGGAATCATCTGCGATCGTTGCGGCGTCAAGGTGACGCACAGCCGCGTGCGGCGCAAGCGCATGGGGCACATCAATCTGGCCGCCCCGATTGTGCATATCTGGTTCTTCAAGGCTTTGCCGTCGCGGCTGGGCGCGCTGCTGGATATGAAGACCAGCGATATCGAAAAAATTGTCTATTTCCAGGATTACGTCGTCACCGACCCGGGCAAGAGTCCGCTGAAGCGCAAGCAGGTGCTGACGGAGGACGAATACCGCGTTGCTTTCGAGAAGCACGGCAACGATTTTGTCGCCGAGATGGGCGCGGAATCGATCAAGAAACTGCTGAACCAGATCGACCTGCCGGCCGAAAGTGTCCGCATTCGCGCCGACATCGAGAAGACCAATTCCAAGCAGAAGATCAAGGATCTGACCAAGCGCCTGAAGATGGTCGAGGCGGTTCGCGGCTCTGAAAACAAGAGCGAGTGGATGGTGATGGACGTGATCCCGGTGATCCCGCCCGATCTGCGTCCGCTGGTGCTGCTCGAGAGCGGCAATTTCGCGACGAGCGACCTGAACGATCTTTATCGCCGCATCATCAACCGTAACAACCGCC
>JBBQCK010000161.1:0-6380 GCA_038318605.1 Tepidisphaerales bacterium
CCGAAACATTCGGCGCGCGTGACTCGGATGCGCGCCATTGATGTACGGGTTGGTATCCAGGTCCCCATTTCCAAACGGGGTTGAAAAGCTTCCGCCTCCAACCGACGACTCGCTCGGCAAACCGATCATGGTTGACCAGAAGGCCCGCCAGAGCGTGGCGACATTGGCGGTGTTGAGTCCGGCCTTTGTCGCAGGCGAGGTGTAGTAGGGCATCGACAGGCCCGTGGTCTGCACAACCGACGGATTGGTCGGATCGGCAAGGTACGCCTTGTCCGGCCCTTGAAGTGAAACCGGTGAAACGGAGTTGGTGACCGGGTTGTAACACGTCAGCAGCGCGCGACGCGAGAACCAGCCGCTCGCCGGCGTAAAATTATCGCCGAACCAGCCGCTGACGGCGCCTGCCGCATAAGGTGACGCAAACACCTTCGAACTGTCGAGAACTGAATCCTGCAATGCCGTTTCAACGGTCGAGCTTCCGCCACTGGAGTTTCGCAGCACATAGCGATAGGCCAGGGCTGCGGCATCTCCGAGTGATAGCGCCTGGTATTTCGATCCAACGGTGTTGTAGCCCGGACCGAATGTGCGCCGCCCCAGCTGCATCCACATCGCATCGTATGGCGAGATGAACGTAAAATCCGACCGCAATGTGTTGGTGTCGCTGATGGGGCTGAGATTAATGGTGCCGCCGTTGGCACGTTGTGTGTTCAGGCGGTTGATGTCGTTTGATGAAGCCAGCAGGCCGGCAAGATCGATGTTTGTCGGAAAAAAGTTCCCATCCACTGCGCCGGGCGACAAATAATCGTCGTTGGCCTTCCACGCGACGGCGGAATTGACCGCCGAGCCATTATCCACGATGCGGATGGCGGCGTAATAGGTCAGGCCGTTCAACTGGCCAACTGGGATCGGAAACAAGCCGGAATCGGCGATGCCGTCACCATCGGCATCGGCCGCAAGGTAAACCTGCGCGCCGATGCGAAAGGCCGGATAGTCGTGCCCGCTAACGTTGATTGAAGTAATCTCGACGTTGCCACGCGCGGTATAGAACGAGGCATCGAGCGGCGATTCAAATACCGGGCTGGCCCGGCCGATCGGCCGGGAGATGGCCGGCCAGACTATAGTGCCTGCCTGCGACTCCGGCAGGCGGGACGCAAGGTAAGCGTCGGTTGCGCGCGACGGGTCGCCCGAGACGTAATCGACGTCGTTATAGCTGTAGGTTGCACCGGCATCGCTGCGCGGCCGAAACGAAATTGTACCGCTGCTCGATGAACCGAACAGGTCATCAGCAAGCACGCTCTTGGTTGCCTCAATCATTCCGTCGATCAGCAGCTCGATCTGCGTGTTCGAGGCGTTCTGCTGAGCGCTGATGCGATCGGTCTGGGTGGTGGCAATCCAGGCGGTGCCGATCAGCGCCAGAATGACCAGCAGCCCGACGACCATGATGATGACCGAACCGCGGCGGCGCCAGCGGCGAACGTCGAAAGGCGTTTTGATTGCTTTTGCTGCATTCACAGTGATCATTCTCCAGACCGATATCATCAGTTTTCAGCGCAGATCGAAGGTCATTTCCGCCCATTGGCCATTGGGCACCCGGCCGCTCGGATCATCCAGCCTCATCAGAATGCGGACCATGGCGGGGGCGGCGTTTTTCCAGACGGCGGTATATCGCCCGCAATACTGGCCCGGACGCACCATACTGAATGAGGGATTGGTGACATCTTCGTAAACAGCTCGCCCAGAACCAGTGCCATCACCCGTCAATTTAACCTCGCTGGGACCGTTGGCGGGCATGACTGGGTTCTGGCCGTTGAGCCTCAGCGCGTTATAAATTTCCCAAACCGGTAGGACGTCGGGCAAATCTTCCGGCTTCAGCTTCGCCGGGCTGGCCCGGAGGGGATAGTACGATCCTTTGACGATACCGTCGCCATTGGCGTCTCTGGGATATCCATACCACCGCACACGTTCTACCCCGCCTGCGTCACGATCTACGATGTAGTCAACTTTGCCATCATTGCCAGCGCTGATCGCGTTTCCATAGTTGCTGTTAAGGGTGGTGGTATCGTTTCCACTCGCATCCTTGATAAACCGATTGTTGTCCTGAATAAGGTAGTCGCCCGCGAACTCCACCATGAACTGCGAAACGCCCTTAACAAAATAGGGTGCGGCCGCCGCCATATCCGCAGATTTCATCGGCCGGGAGACATAAGGATTACAGGCGAAACGAAAATCATTTCCAGTTGTTATATTTCCCTGGAAGACCATTGCTCGCCACCAGTTCGAATTTCCCTGTGCCTGTTCCCATGTCGCAATATCCGAGCGCAGTTGGTCAAGGGTGATTCCCGCCAAATCGTAACGCGCGGTCTGGATTTGTGAGCCGTCGCCGGCCGCGGTTCCATATCCAACTGACACAAGCCCAGCCGATGCCCCGTTGGGGACCTGGCGCCGATAATAATCCTCGCCGCTAATGGTCGCAGGATCCTTCAACAAAAGGCAAAATCGGCCGAGCACCCAATCCGATGCGTATGCCCCGCCAGGCCCGGTGTTGGTCGGCGTAACGTTGTCCGGAAGCTCGAGATGGCCGATGGAAATAAGAGCTTCGTTTGAAGAGGTTGGGGAGATGAAATTTCCGCCATCACCTGTCATGCGGCGGTAAAGTCCACGCACAGGAAAAATAATTCGATCCGCGCGATGATATCCGCGAAACATTGTTCCCGGATCGATCTCATATGGCGTCGTGCCGTCACCTTCCACGCCATCACCGTTTATATCGACGGTTGCCGCCTTCTGATCCAAATCGGCCCGCTTCACTGACGCGTTGATAAACGCAGGCCCCCCACCGTCATCGCTGGTTGGCAGGTACGACGCAATGATGAATAGCGGCGCATCCTTGACAGCGTTGCGGAAATCCTCTTGCAATGTCGCCTGCGCCGCTTGGATATCGCGCTGCATGGTAGACAACTGCTGGCCGGCTCCGATGGCATCCGAGCTGACACTGAAGACCGTGTTGATTCCCAGCAGCAGAATCAGCACCAGCGCAATCGAGATCATCAATTCGATCAGCGTGAATCCCCGATGCATTTGAATCGATTTTCGCATTTTCGCTTCCTCTATTTCGACCGGCCCTCAATGCTCGCCGTCCCGACCAACTATTTCAATTGAATAAAGGTAGTATAGACGCACACATCCTGAGCCGTGCCGGCGTAATAGCTGCCGGCGTTTCCCGGCGCATCCCGACCTCGGCCCACTACGAACGCCTTTCCCTGAAGCGTCGCGCCGCCGGGATATGAGACGTTCTTCGTATCGTTACCGGGTGCCAACTCCCAGGTTCCGGTGCCGGAGCCAGAATTGCCGAGCCGGTAGATGTAACCATTTGCCCGGCCGGGATTGGTCGTGCTGGTGTCGGTGCTGATGACGACATATGCTCCCGCTCCAAGTGCATCGAGTGGGCCGTTTGAAAAAGTTATTGTGTCGGGATCGCTCGCGCTTGCGCCCGGCGTCAGGGTGTAATCAAACAGCCGCGGCTCGAGCGTTGCGGGTGCGTCGTTTGGGCCGTCATTCGGTGGTCGGGTTACATCGACCGGCGCTACATACCGTTCGCGATTGCGATTTTGCACACCGATGATGATCACCTGCGCATAGCTGTCGCCATCATTGCGTTTGAACATCGGCACCCAGCCGTAACGGTCGTCGCGCGTCTGGATTGTATTGCCGCGCACGGCATTCCAGAGCGCATCTGCTCGCGCCTGAGTGTAGGCGGCTGCCATCCGCGAATCGCGAAATGACCAGACTGCACCGATTGCGTTCACAGGCCCGGTCGGCGGGGCGAGGCGATCGGTCAACGAGCGATTCAAAGCGCCAACCGCTCCCGGCGCGATGATCGAACCGGCCGTCTCCTCGACATTCGCCCGGGTCTGCGAAATGGCGACTGGGAACATGGCGGCCACCATGATAAATCCAATCCCCAGCAGGATTACTGCAAACATCACCTCAATGAAGGTGAAGGCTGACCGCCGCCATTTTCGATCGCACTTACACATGTTGGGTTCCACTGCCGTATTATTCGGCCTGTCCAGCCCTTGGTAGGGGCGTTTTTAAACGCACGCATGGTATTTCTAGCCAGAAACGAGGCTGAGCGGGAGGTCTGGCCCTTGGCTACGACGCAAAACTTCGCATCAGACTGACCAAATCCGCCAGATCGACCGCTCGATATTCCCGGCATGGCCGCGTGCGATGGAAGTTTAATGCCGCCCTCGACACTGGCGCTCGATCAGCGCCCCGTGGCGGCCGCTTCTTCGGCTTGCAGTACATCCAGCGCCTGATCGGCCTCATCATGGCTGATGGCGCCCAATTCTTCGAGCGCCAATAGCGCCGCCTTCTGCTCCGCCATTTTCTTGTTTGGCCCCCAGGCGCCGGAATATCGTTGACCATCAAGGCAGACGCACACTTCAAAGCACTTGCTGTGGTCAGGGCCTTTCTCATCCAAAAGCTCATAGATCGGTGTGGCACCGAGGGATTTTTGGGCGTGTTGTTGCAACAGCGCCTTGAAGTTCTGCTGGTGCGAATTGCGTGTGATCTGTTCGATCTTCGGCGTCATGGTTCGCAGCACGTATTCCTTCACCGTTTCAAACCCGCCGTCGAAATAGATCGCCGCCACGATCGACTCATAGACACCCGCGGCCAACGAACCGGGAATCGACGCGCCGGTGCCCACGCCCTTTCCGATGATGAGCAGGTCGGTCAAACCGGTTTCATTTGAAACTTCGGCGCAGGTTTTTCGCGACACGACAGCCGACTTGATTTTAGTCAATTCCCCTTCGAGATATGTTGGAAAGCGAAGGTAAAGCGCCTCGCAGATGATCAGATCGAGCACCGCGTCTCCGAGAAATTCCATCCGCTCATTGCTCTGAAGGCGATGGTCGGCGATCGAAGCATGCGTTAGCGCCTCTTTCAACAGGGCCACATCTTTGAATTGATAGCCGACGATGCGCTCGGCTGCCTCGATTTCCTGGGTATTCACGCTGTTCACGCACCGGTGAAAGGTCATCCGGTCGCATTGCCGCCGGCGCCAACGCGAGTGGCCGACATAGTGTGGCAAGTCGTTTCCGGGAACCTGGCCGGCGCTCGAAATGAATGCCGCGAAAGCGGCCGCGCCGAAATGCCAGGTTGCGACACTGCGACAACTGCGTGAGGCATCGTAAACCCGGCCATCATTCCCGACGGCAAGCCAGCCGGTATCAACTTTCGGCGGCCGCGCGTGAAAGCAGGGCTTTCAACTCCTCAACGCCTTGTGAGGCTATTCATCGCCGCGGATACTGTCAATCCTCCTTATGCGCCCCGCGACCCCCCTCACCAGCCTCGACAACCCGCGCATCAAGGAAATCGTACACCTTCGCAAACACCGGCGGCGACGTGAGTCAGGCCTCTTCGTCGCCGAAGGATCGCGGGAAATATCCAGGGCGCTTCGTGCGAATCTTTGCATGCTGGAGCTGTTCTATTGCCGGCAAATGCTGGGGCAGCCGATCGACGCGGTCATCGCTGGGGACAATCCCACGGCAGCAGATGCGCGCCGATTCGAGGTATCGGTGGCGCTGCTGACAAAGATGAGTTATCTGGAGAATCCGGAAGGATTGATCGCGATATTCCGGCAACCTGAATACACACTCGACATGCTTCCGCCGGCCGGAACGAGCGATCTGTTTCTTATCGCCGATGACATCAACAAGCCGGGAAATCTCGGAGCAATGGCGCGCACGGCGGCGGCCGCCGGCTGCATCGCTCTGCTGGCAACCGATGCGGAAATCGACGCGTTCAACCCGAACGCGATTCGCGCCTCGACGGGCGCGGTGTTCACGCTGCCGATTATTCAAATCGACGCCGAGGAGGCGGTCGCGTTTTTGCGGGCACGCGGCGTGAACATGTTCGCAGCGACTCCGGATGCAAACCAGCCCATCGACGAGGTGGACCTTGGCGGGCCGACTGCGATTGTGATTGGCGCCGAAGATCGCGGCATCTCTGAAATCTGGCGGCGCGAAGCCAGCGGCGTTGCGATCCCAATGGCCGGCGGGCAGATTGATTCATTGAATGCATCGAATGCCGCCGCGATTATGCTCTTTGAAGCACTCCGCCAGCGGCGGCGGCGATAGTGCAGATTGTCCGCCACTCTTCGATGAAAGGCTGTCGCATTCCGATCGCAATTTTGCAAAACAACTCGTTCCCGCCTAGATTCCCGCACTTGACCATTTTCAATCGAATAGGTGAAACATGCTGAATGCGCCCGGAAAATTGTGGACTGAATTCAAAAACTTCGCCTTCAAAGGCAACATGATCGATCTGGCGGTTGCAGTGGTCATTGGTGCGGCCTTCAGCACGGTGATCAATTCGCT
>JBBQCK010000162.1:0-6376 GCA_038318605.1 Tepidisphaerales bacterium
GTGCCGGGCACAACTTCGAGTCGCGCGTCGATCAATTCGCGCAATTCCGAAACATGGGAAATGATTCCCACGAGCCGGCCGTTTTCCTGCAAGTCCTGCAAGGTGCGGATGGCCAACTCGAGCGCTTCGGGATCGAGCGTGCCGAAGCCCTCGTCGATGAAAACAGTTTCGAGCCGGATTCCGCCGGCATGCGCCTGCACGACATCCGCCAGACCCAGCGCCAGCGCAAGCGCGGCCAGGAATGATTCGCCGCCGCTGAGCGTCGAGACCGGCCGGGCGATGGAGGTGTGGCTGTCCTCCACTTCAAGGTCAAGGCCGGCGGCGCTTCGGCCTTTTGCGCCGTCGGTGCTGCGTCGCAGCTTATATCGTCCGCGGCTCATGACGAGCAGGCGCTGGGTCGCGGAATCCAATACCGCGTCGAGATAGACGCCCAGGACAAAGCGTTGAAAGCTGAGGTTGTGCACATTCTGGCCGCGGGTGATTTCCGCCAGCGAGCCAATGAGCCGATAGTCGCGCTCGGCCAGCTCGAGCTCCGCTGCGATGGTTTTGAGGCGCTGGGCGGCATCGTGCAATTGCTTGTGATGCTGGCCGAGCTCTCCCTGACGGCGCGTATTTTCGTCGAGGGCGCTTTGGGCCGCGACAAGGATCGCCTCCAGCGACGGGGCATCGCATCGCGTTTTGCCGCTGCATTTTTCGTTCAGTTCTTCCAGACGTTTTCGGGCAGCGCCAAGATTTACGTTGAATTCGCGAATCTCTCCGTCCAGTTGGGCAATTTCCTTTTCGCTGCGGCGGGCCGCGCGATATTCGTCGCTGTTTGCAAAGCCGGCCTGTCTCGCTCGATCGGCGAACGCATCAATGGCCGACTTTTCGGACGCCCTGGCTTTCTCGCCGTGGTCGGCGGCTGATTTTTCGCTTGCTTCCGCGGCTTTCAGTCGGCCCGTCGCATGGTTGTGGCCATCGGCCGCGTGCTTTTCCGCATCCAACAGCTTTTTCAGTGCGCCTTCCGCGCGCAGTTTCTCCTTTTCGATTGCGCCGGGCGCGCGCAGAGATTCAGGGATATCCGCGGCGTGTGTGTCGGCGGCCGCCGCGCTGGCCTGACGCCGTCCAGCCGCCTCTGTGGCCGCTTGATTTGCCGCCTCCGCACGCTGCGACAGCGCAGTCTGCTGCTCAGCAAAGGCGGTATGCTCGGTGCGCAATTCCTCGATCTTCTTCACCGCCGCATTCGCCGCCTCAAGCTCGCCGTTCAGGCGGCTCAGATCGGCCTTCGCTGCGTCTGCGTTCGCTGCTTTGTCACCCAGCGCCGCCTCAATCTCTTTTACGCGCGCCAACTCTGCCTGATGATTGGTTTCCGCAACGCCGGCTTCGGCTGCGGCGGCCTTTTCGGCGCGCTCAGCGTCGGCCGCCGCCTTTCGATGCCGCGCGAGGATGTTTTCCGTTGGCAGGTCGCCATGGGCAATCGCCGGGGATGGATGAGATGCCGCCCCGCACACAGGGCACGGCTCACCATCCACAAGCCGCTGGGCAAGAATCGCCGCCTGTCCCTCGTCCCACGCTTGCTGCACGAGGTCGAGCGCCTCGCGGGTAGCTTTTAAATGCGCAGTGGCTTTTGCTGCCTTTTCCACAAGTTCGGCCGCTGCCGCTTTGGCCGCCGTGAGCAATTTCGCGGCGCCCTGCAGGCGTGTGATGTCCTTCACTCGCTGATTCGCCGCCGCGTGTTGTAGCTTTAATTCCGGCGCCCGCCGCGCCAGCGCATCATTTGCATCGAGCGTTTTTTGCAGCTCCTTGATCTTGTCCTGTGCCGACTTGACCGCGGCCTCGGCCTTCTGCTTTTCCTTCAATGAACTGGCTTCGGCCGCCTCGGCGGATTGCAGCGCCTTGACTGCTTCGGTCCATTGTTTTGCCTTCTCGACAAGCGCCGAAATTTTGGATGCAGCATCGCGCGCCATCGCGCGCTCGGGGGCACGTTTGTTTTCTGCGTCGAGCACTTTGGCCGCATCGTTCATCGCCTGGGCCGCTGCGAGTTTATCACTTGTTGCTTTCGCCAGATTCGACGCAGCCTCGATCGCGGCAGCCTTGGCACGTTGGGCGGCCTCCTCAACATCCGCCAGACCGGCCGCCCGCGTGGCGTTTTGCAGGACATTCTGCTTCAGTGCCACTGCTTCTCGGGTCGATTCAAGATTTGTCAGCCGACTGGTCGCCTGGTTCTGTTCGTCCAGAAGCGCATTGGCCGCTTTGGCGGCGCTAAAAATGTCGTCGGCCAGCTTGCGCTTCGCCTGCAGCGGTTCCGCCTGCGCGCGGATGGCTTCGAGTTCCGCGAGTTTGCTGTCGCGCAGCGTCATCAATTCCGTCGGCGATGTGACGGCATGGTTTGTCAAAATCGCGCCGCAGTTCGCGGTGATCGCCTCGCATCGCTTGTGCGCAGCCTGCGAGGCATCCTTGAACCTTTCCTCGATATTTGCGTACAGGCCGGTTTGAAAGAGTTGTCGCAGGATGTTTTCACGGTCCAGAGTCTTGTCCATCAACAGGCGCTGAAACATTCCCTGCGGCAGCATCACCACCTGGCGAAATTGTTCGCAATCCAGACCCAGTCGCCGGGATATCTCCGCGTTGACCTTTTCCCATCCCTCGATGGGTGCGCGGGCGGTTCCGACGAAATGTATCGCCGCAGACGGCTTTTCGACGAGCGTTCCCGTGCCTCTCTTTTTCGGTCTTTCCTGCAGCGGGCTGCGCTCGACACGAAAACGATCCGCGCCAATCGAAAACTCAAACACTACGCTCGTCGGCAGATCGAGGCTTGCGTAATCGCTCCGCACGCGATCCATGGTGCGTGATCGATCCGCCCCGGAGCAGACGCCGAACAGGGCAAAGCAGATGCCATCAAGAATGCTGGTCTTGCCTGCGCCGGTGGGCCCATGGATAAGAAAAAACGAGCGCTTCCCCAACTCCGCGAAGTTGAGAATCTGCTCGCCCGCGTATGGACCGAATGCGCGCATCGTCAGTTGAATGGGTCTCATTTCACCGCCTCGCGTTCTTCCATCCGTATGCGATCCACCAGATCGACGAACACTGTTCTGTGATCCACGCCAAGCGCTTCGCCGGTGATTTGTTCGTAGAACAGTTCAAATAGCTCGAGTTCGCTCTGCCCACGCACGTCGATGCGCTGTGCTGCGCCAGCGCCGACGCTGGTCGAGTCCTGGCGTAAAACGTTCATCGCGTTCGGCCAGACGGCGCGCAGTCTCCCCATCGCGTCAATAACCGGCCCGTCATCCAACAGCGTGATCTCAACATAATCCGCACCCGCCATACCATCGCTGGATTTCACCAGGTCGGCGAACATCCCCTTGATGCGCCGTACGTCGCGCCGCGGCGTCAGGGGTATGGTCTCGACGCTGCATTCGCCGGCGGCGTTCATCTCGACGATATGTACGCCCTTTTGCTGTGTGCATTCGTCGAACGAATACTTTAATAGCGATCCGCTGTAGCGAACCGTGCTCGACGCGCCATTGTCGCCGCTTCCGACGACCTGCGGCGCATGCAGATGCCCCAGCGCCGTGTATTGAAAGCCGGAAAAGACGCTTGCGTCCACTGTTCCCGCGCCGCCGACGCTCAGCGGCCGCTCCGATTCACACGTCAATCCGCCGACAACAAACGCGTGGCCGATGAGAATGCTCCGCAGGCCTGGCGCGAGCGCCTCACGGATGCGTTTTGTCTGTGCCGCCATCGCGGTCTGGTGATCGACGATCGCCGCGTCGTCGTCCAGTATGTGCCGCACCTGCCCCGCTTCGGCAAATGGCAATGGATAAACATGCACCGGCCCGGCGGCGTCGTTGAAAATAATCGGCGCACATTTTGCAGCGCAATGACCCCGAACATGAAGCCCGCGACCTTCCAGAAGGCGCGACGCAAAATTCAGCCGGTCGGCACTGTCGTGATTTCCCGCAATAAGCACCACCGGCGTGCCAATGCCCAAAACGATGCGCGACAATACATCATCAAGCAATTCCACCGCATCGGGCGGCGGTACCGCTCTATCGTAGATATCCCCGGCCACCAGCACCGCGTCAACGCGGGACTCATTCGCAATGCCGACCAACTGATCGAGCACATGCGCCTGATCTTCAGTCAGGTGCGTCTGATGAAAAAGTCGCCCCAGATGCCAGTCGGCCGTGTGAATGAAACGCATCGTGGCATTATTCCATTAGTTGCGTGCCGGAGCATTTCCGCGCGAGCGGCAACGGCTGCGGCGGTGCACGTGACCCGCCGAATCGAAGGCTGTCAAACGTACGCTGGAGCTTCGACGTAAATCGGTGCAATCGTCGGCGATGTTGTGTCGCTCGATATTCCGAACACGCGCTTCGCTACAGCACGCGGGTCGCCGGCAATATCTTCTATGCGCAGCCCCGGCAGCTTCTGACAAAGATTTTCCAGGCAGATCGCCCGGACCTGGCCAATCGGCCTGCAAAGCATTTCGCCGGAAAACTGATTTGCCAGCTTTGAAAGACTTGTATGACTGGCTCCATGCCTGACCCAGATTTGCCCTTTCGTCGGATCTACCGTCGCACGCAATCCGCGCAACAGCGGCACCAGCGTATCATCGTGGCCGCAAAGTTTTTCGACGTAAATGCTCTGGTCCCGTACGCCGTAAGTCGCAAACGCCAGTCGCTTTCCGTCGCCGCAGGCCGCCGTGCGCCACCCCCGACGCGCCAGGACGCCGCCAAGCGAATCGGCCGAATGCACCGTGCCAGATTCGTCGGCGTTCCAGAGTGCGAGATACGTCTCGGCGTGGAGTGCGGGACAATAGCCCGCGAGTTCGGCCGTGCCGACGCCGGCGCGCTGTGCGGTGCGATCATCAAAGCGCCATTCCAACTGGCTGCCCACCGATTCATAGCCGAAGTGTGCATAGCGAAATCGATCACCCCACAAAATGGAAAGATCGTAATTGTTGTTTGACATCCCCTCGACGGCCGCCTGCATCAATTGCGACATCACACCATGTCCGCGCAGATCGGGATCGGTCGCCACCGCGCCGACGCCGCCCGCATGAAAAACGGCGTCGCCACATGTCTTTAGTTGCAATGGATAGACCCCCACATGCCCAACCATCCGGCCATCAACCTCTGCCAGATATGCTTCTCTCATGGCGATGGATGGGTCGCCGTAAAGGTTGGGCAGAAAGTTTTGAAAGCCGACCGGATCACTCTTGAAAAACACGCGGTTGAGCAGCCGCATGGTTGGCTCGTAATCCGCGTTCGTCGCCCGTCTTATGACTGGATTCATCGTCTTTTCGCCTCCTTTGTCGAATAGAGCACTCTGCGGCGAGCCGGCCCTGCCGCGGCCGGTTCCTGTCGGCGTTGCTTTGCGCCACGTTGGCGGCGCATTATTGCATAGACGCGCACTCTGCTGCGCAGAGTGCTTTGCGCCTCAAAGCGGCCAGCGCACGAATCCCTCCATGGCCTCATATTCCGCCAGTCCGAGGCGGTCGTAAACTTTTGCGGTCGCGCGGTTGCGGTCTTCGGCGCGCTGCCAGAATTCCCGCGGATCAGGTCCGGGAAAGAGCGCCCGATCCTTTTGTGATTGATGCATAAAAATCGCGTTGCGTTTGCGCATTATATCCCGCGGACCCAACGGCACCGCCACATCCACCCGATCCGGCTCCCATTCCTGCCAGGCGCCGCGATACAAAAAGACTTCCAGATCAGCGGTCCACTCATCAGCCTTCACTTCTTGGAGGGCGGTCAGGACCGCCTTGAGGCAGACGCGATGCGTGCCATGCGGATCGGAAAGATCACCGGCGGCATAAACCTGATGCGGTTTGAGCTTGCGAAGCAACGCCGCCACCATCGCGATATCTTCCTTACCCAGCGCCCGCTTTCGCACGCGCCCCGTTTCATAGAATGGCATATCCATAAAATGCAGATTTTCCGCCGGCAATCCGCAAGATCGCCCGGCCGCGCGCGCTTCGGTTCTGCGGATCAATCCCTTCAGCCGCTGAATTTCCAGGCTGTCCACCTGTCCCGGCTTTTTGTTGCGCAGGTATTGCTCGACGTGCATCTCCACATCCGCGGTCTGGCTGCGCTCGCCGGCGGCGTTGGCGAAAATGCCGTTGAACTCAACCGCAAAATCCGCGAATCGCAGGGCATCATGATCGAAAACAGCGATGTTCCCGCTGGTCTGGTATGCCACATGGACATCATGCCCATGATCGACCAGCCGCATGAGCGTGCCGCCCATCGAAATGACGTCGTCATCGGGATGAGGCGAAAAAATCAAAACGCGCTTGGGATGAATGCGATCGCACGGCCGGTCAATGTCTCCTGGGCGCTTGAGATGCGCCGGCTTTCCGCCCGGCCAGCCGCTGATGGTTTCCTGCATCGAT
>JBBQCK010000163.1:0-6338 GCA_038318605.1 Tepidisphaerales bacterium
ATTTGTAATCCATGGCGGCGATAGCGACGGAATTGATCACCGCCAGGCTCGCCAGCACCAGCCACCAGTGCGTGCGCGTCAGCGTGGGGCGCTTTTCCTCCCATCGATAGGCGACGGCCGACAAAATCACGACGTGGTCCAGCAGCAACAGCGGATGCCAGAGCACCGGCACACCGGGCGCGGCGACCAACGCATGAAAAAAGCGGATGAATCCGAGAGACAACAAACCCAGCGCCACAAGGTATTTGCCGGCCAGATCGTAAAACGCGACCAGCGCGAGCGTAAGTACCAAGACGCCGAACGAGATCCTGCCATTTGGCGTGAGACGATAAAGATCAAGTCCCGCGAGGATGGCCGTCAGCCCCAGTGCGGTGCAGATAAAATAGGCCGTGGTCAGGGGCATGCGGCCGGACGGGATTGGCCGATGCGACGCAAGCTGCCGATCGCGCCGGCGATCGATGATGTCGTTGAGGCTCATACCAAAGCCGTAAAGCCCGACAGAAATCAGCAGCATCAAAATCACCTGGCGCGCCGGCGGCCAGGGCACGCGGGCGGCGTCAGGAAACAACTGACGCTGCCGTAGCATGAGGGAGCACTGTGCATTGGAAACAGCGGTGAAGACCAGCGCCATGCGGGTAAGCTGAAGCATGGGCAGCAGCCGGCGCGTCAGGCGTTGGCTCAGCCGGCTCAGCATCACAGATCCCCGGTTGCGGCGTGTCTCATTGATGCAACTTACGCCAGCGCGGCGGCGGAGTGAAGCGTGGGTAGCAAGCGGATCAGGCAATGCAAACCATTCGGGCATGAATGGCGGCATGCGCGGCGAATGCTCTTGCTCAACCCTTCTTGCGCCCCGGTACAAAGCCAAGCGCCAGACAGGCGGCCATGAGGCCCCAGAAGGCCCAGAAGGTGGGGGAGCTGGCGCTCTGGAAATCGAGTGGGCCGTGGTAGGCGTGGCCGGGCGAGATGCCCGCGGGGGGTTTGTTGAACCACCAGTCGGCGAGCAGTTTGACACCGATGAGGGCGACGAGCAGATAGGCGCTGGTCTCGAATCTGGGGAACTTGTCGAGAAGGCGAATGAAGAGCGCGGCGGCCATGCGCATGAGGATGACGCCGAGCATTCCGCCGGTGACGATAACCCACAGCTTGGGATGAAGGCCCTGATGGCCGGCCGGGGCGCCGCCGACGAGGGCTATCGCGGCGAGGATTGAATCAAGCGCAAAAGCGATGTCGGTCAGTTCGATGGCGGCGACGGTCGGCCAGAATCCGGGGCGCTTTTTGCCGCCGGAGAGCGCGCTGGCGATGTTGCCGGCCGGCGAGGATTCGGCATTGCGCTTATGTTCGTCCGCTTCATCACCCGCGGCGTTTCCCGTCGGGTGGGCCGGCTCGTCGCTTGACTCCGGCGATTCCTCTTGGTGTTTGTCGGGAAAGATGAAGTGCTTTCCGGCGACATAGAGCAGATAGGCGCCACCGAACAGTTTGACGATCCACCATTTCAAGAGGACGGTCGCCAAGGCGATGGCGATGATGCGAAAGACCAGCGCGCCGACGAGGCCATAGGTGAGCGCTTTTTTCTGAAGCGGCTTGGGCAGCCGGCGCGCCAGTAGCCCGAGCACAAGCGCGTTATCGATGGAAAGAACGCCCTCAAGAATGATCAGCAGGCCGACAACTGCCGCATCAGATGGCTGGAGGGTCTGGCCCCAGAGGGAAAAAGTGGCGAAGGGGGCGTGCATGAAGGGCTGGTGGAAAAAGCACGAAGCAGCATAGGCACGACAGGCAAATGGGGCGGGAGGCGGAAATCAGAAGGCGGAAATCAGAAATCCAAGGTCAGGCGCTGGAATATCGGAATGGCTCAGTTGCGCCGACGGCCCGTTGCCGGCGGTGCTGGCAAGATGCACCAAGTGTTATACCCCGCGGCGACTGGAAACCGGAAGGAATGAAAGATAATCGCATTTCTGCCGGATTCACACTTACGACGCAGAAGTTAAATCAAAATGGCGCGGCTGTTGCGGTCGCTCACCACTCCCTACTCATCGCTGGCAACCGACGACTGGTAACCGGCAACTTCTCGTCATGTTCCAAACATCCGGTCGCCCGCATCGCCCAGGCCAGGGCAGATGTAGGCTCGGTCGTCCAATTCGCGGTCGATGGCGGCGCAGTAGATGGGGATTTCGGGGTGGCTTGAGTGCAGCGCGGTGATACCCTCGGGCGCTGCGATGAGGCAGACCAGCCGCAGATTGGTGACACCGGCATCCTTCAGAAATTGCACGGCGGCGGCCGCGCTTCCGCCGGTGGCGAGCATCGGGTCGATGATGATGACCTCGGTGTCGGCGACGTCGGGCGGGAGCTTGTGGTAATACGGCACCGGCGCCAGGGTTTTTTCGTCGCGATACATCCCGAGATGCCCCATGCGCGCCTCGGGCAGCAAACGCAAAACGCCGCTGGCCATGCCCAGGCCGGCGCGAAGTATCGGCACGAGCGTCACCTGCCTCGCCAGAACGTGGCCGGTGGCGCGCTCGAGCGGCGTCTGCACGGGGCGGGGCTTGGTCGGCCAATCGCGCGTAACCTCATAAACCATCAGCGAGGCGATTTCCTCGAGCAGATCGCGAAACTTGCGATGGTCGGCGCTGCAATCGCGTGCTTCGGTGAGCTTGGTCTGAACGACCGGATGCGTGATGACGATGACGTTGGCGGGAGCCATTTGTCCATCCGTTTCCGCACGGCGGCGGTTATTTGAGCATGCCCGCTTCGCGGGCGTAATCGAAAATGCCGCCGGCGGCGATAATCGGCAGCACATCGCCCAGCGGCTGAAGCGCATGGCGATCGCCGGTGGTTTTGTTCAGCAGGTAGCCATCGGTCAGGTGGGCCTCGAGTTCGTCGCCGGTGCGAATTTTTTCCACCAGCCGCTCGGCACTTTCCAGCGGAACGAGATATCCGCCGTTGACGCTGTTGCGGAAAAAAATCCGGGCGTAAAACTCGGCGATGACGCATTGGATGCCCGCCTCGGCCAGCGCCAGCGGGGCATGTTCGCGGCTGGAGCCGCAGCCAAAGTTTTTCCCGCCGATGACGATGGTATACGGGCTGCGATATTCCCCTTCGGCAACGAATTTCATGTCGCCGGCGGGAAGGCCCTGCTGTCCCTCGGGCAGGCCGCTCATGGCGTACATTCCAAAATATTTGCGCTCGTCAGGCTTGGATGGATCGAACGAGAGATATTGGGCCGGGATGATCTGGTCGGTGTCGATGTTGTCGCCCAGCACATAGGCCCGGCCGGTGATGATGGATTGCATGGGAGCGGATGATAGAACGGCCGGGCCGACTCCTCAAACCGCGACGACGTCTGCCGGCGGCAGCCAGATAAAGCCGCACTTTCGCCGCTAGCAGAAACAAGTGCCAATCCCGACCAGCGGGGCCGCGGACGTTTATCGGCCTGGCTTACTGGCCACCACGAACGCGTTGGCCCGTGCAATAGCTCCATCCGCGGCTTTCATAGCGCGCGCAACATCGGCGGTCAGTCGTAGCTTCTCCTTTGGATCGGTCGCGGCGTCCAGCTGCTTTTGCAGCATCGTCTCGGCGGCGGCTTCCTGGCCGAGCATGAGGAGCAGGATTGCTCGCCCCATCTTGGCGCGATAATCGTCGTCCTTGAGGTTGTCCAGAATCGTCTGCAACTCCTTATCGTCGAGCTTGATGGCATCCATGATCGGTGATCGCACGCCTGGTTTCGCGGCGGCCGCGGCTTGTTCACGCTTGAATTTTTCGCCAATCTGCTTGTCCTGCGGGCGGGCGTCATTGAGGCATTCGGCGATGAGAATAAGCGCCTCGCCGGCATTTTCCATGCGGGAGATGTTGAACAGCCTTTTCGATTCAACCAGCGCCTCTTCGTGGCGCTTCAGGTGTTGCAAGGCGTTGATGCGGTGTTTCAGAAGCATGCGCATTTGCGTCGTATCGTTAAACCGCTCAAGCATTCCCAGCCGGCAGATATCCGCGATGTCGGTATAGCGCCCCTGCTTGACCAGCCCCGCGTGCCAGTACACGTCGAAAAACTTAACGCACATGTAGGCGTCGTCGTGATTGGCCGCCATTCTCGCCTTAATGGTCCTTATTGCGCCATCGACCAACTCCACCTTTTCGGATTGAAGCGCGCCTTTGATGTACGTGGCTTCGCTATCCGAGATTTTTGCACCGGCTGTGTCGCCACTGAAAAGGCTGGCGGCCAATCCGAAAGTCCAAAGAATGCGACGCAAATGAAGTAAAACCATCGACACACCGTTCGTCGAATTACATTGTTAGGGCGCCAACCGCCAAACACTACACGCAACCTGAAGTGCCCCGCGGGCCGCGGGCAAGAATCATGGCAGAAGCGCCCTGCGCGTGGCAGGCCCGCGTAGCGCATCGCGAGCCGCATTCCTCACGTCCGGCTTAAGATTGTCGTCTCCTGCCATCGTCCGCAGGTGATCGACGGCCGCCGGAATGTCCTTCAGCTTTCCCAAGCCGCGCACGCCCCACACCGCCCGGCGAGAATCAGCATGACCCGCGAGTGCGAGCAGATAATCCAGATCCTCCGCCACGGCCGCATTCGCCACGATGCGGCCGGCGTTGTTCAGAAGTGACTCGGGCGGTGGCACCGTGTGATCGAGCACCTCTCGGGCAAGCGTCGTCTGGTGTGGCCCACCAAGCCTGTCCACGGCAGCCATCAAAGCTCCCGCGCACTGCCATGCGATCTCAGGGCTTCCCGGCTGAAGCGCTACAATCATCTTGCTGGAAGCGGCGTCATAGAGCGCGCGTCGCCTGGTGTCTGTTCTCAGCGCTGGAGTTTGACGGTTTTCAGCAATGACGAGCCGGGACAGATCGAACGCCGCATCAGACGCTACTTTCTGATCGGGCGAACTGATCCAAGCCACAAGATCGTCGAACCAAGCCTCATCCAGAAGCCGGGTGGAAAAGCTGGCGCGTAACAGATCAATTTGCGCAAGTTCAGGTTTGGTCCCCTCCCGCGCCCGCCTGGCGGCGTCGGCCCGCTGTAGAAAGGCCACATGGCCTTGCACATATCGAAGCATGGCATCGCTTGGAGAAACGAAAATGCTTTTCGATTCGAGGGTCGGGTGAACATTCCCGGTCGGCCCCGATGCGAAGAGAAGCACTCGATCGCCAGCGCGAACGGGAACTTCAGAATGTATTGCCATTGTCCCCGCCTCCGGCGGCACCGTCGCCGGCCGGGATGTCGGCAGCGTGCCGCCCGGCCAATGCCGTTCCACACGCACCGCCATCGATCCCGCCCGAGCGGATTCGATGCGCCCCACCACCGCCAGCTCGCACAGGTCCGCATTCTGGCCCAGCGTGCCCCGGTACCCGATCGTCTCGGCGAACGACGAGTTTCCGAAAGCGAACAAGACTAAAATCGCAATGAGAGTTGATCGCATGGCACTCCATCTGATCCGTGATCTTCCGTTTTAACCCGCCGGTCGATCGAGCGATTCAATTTTGTGCCGGCGCGGTGGTCGGCGAATCCGAATCCTTCGCCACAATCTTCTCCCGCGCAGCCCGAATCGCCTCAGGGCGCAGTGGCGGGGGAATTGTGATCCGGTCCCACGTCGCGGGATCGGTCACATCCTGGCCAAACAGAACGGTCTTAGGCTTGCCGGCAGTGAAACGCTTCATCAGCCCGCGCCACTCGGCGGATAGTTCTTCACGAAGCGCCGCCCCGGCCGGCCCGACAACCTCCGCCTGCTCGGCCAGCAGCGCGATGGCTCGCGGGTGCATGTTCATTCTGGCGTAGGCATGGGCTGCTTCGATTATCTGTTCCGCCTGCGGCGCCGGCCGCGTTGCGGGAGGGGCCGTTGCCACCGTGCGTTCGATGAACACCGCCGCCCGTCGCCGGTCGGCTTCGCCGCCAAACGCCGCCGCCTTCGCGGCGGACATCACCGCCGATTCCGGCCGGCCCAACCGCCACTCAAGGTCTGCGATCTTCAGCCAGACGGGTGCCGACCACGCTGAAAGCCAGTTCTTGGTCGCCCTTCCGTAGGGGTCGGTCAGTAGTGGCGGCGCGGCTGTCGCATACAACAGCTCGCGGTACGCCACCGCCGCCCACTCATACAGCCCTGCTTGCGCGAGCGCCTCGGCCGCCTGTAGCATCGCCCGAGCCTCGGGCGCGGGGATCACCTGCCCACCGCCATCGCCGAGGATCGCACTCGCTTGGGCGTCCATCAACCCGGCCCAAAAGCTGAGTGGTTGAATCTCGCCGGCTGCGGGAAGCCAGCGACGCATCGCGGCCGGATCCCTGGCTATCTCCACCAGCCCCCAAACAGAATCGGCGACAAGTCCGTCTTCCAACACACAGCGGT
>JBBQCK010000164.1:0-6315 GCA_038318605.1 Tepidisphaerales bacterium
CGGACTGGCAGTACTGCTCATCGGTGGGATGCAACGCGGTGCGCTGCGCGTGATTGACATCATCGCCAGTGGCGTAATTGCTGGTGCGGCCATCGCATTGCTCGGGATGCAGTATGGCTTTAATGAACGCCCTCGCGACGACTGGGCTGCGGTACAGGACTGGACGCGCGGCAACACGCCGGCCGATGCCATCATAATGACGCCAATCCAGCCCGGCGGCTTTCGAATCGGCGCCCGGCGTTCCATCGTTGGTGAATGGCGCGATGGAACACAACTCTTTTTTAATGCAGAGTACCAAAAGGAGTGGTGGGATGAGATGCAGTCGCTGCAGCCGGGCATTGCGCTATCCTCCGATGGCGGCCGCCTGCTGTCGCCGGGACGATCACTGGATACGCTCAGCGACGATCAACTGATTGCGCTTGCCGCACGGTTTGGCGCGACGTTGATTGTGACCAACTCAGGACGGTCGCGCGAGCTGCAACGCCTGTATGGTAATGCCTCGTACGAGGTATTCGAGCCGCGCCGGCCCACCGCCGGCGTCGCGGCGTTACCGGGCGCGGTGGCGCGCCTGTTTGGCGCGCCCGTTGTTGGCGCTCGCGCCGAAGCGATCGCAATGATCGTGGGCCTGGCGAAAAGGGCCGCAGTTCCACCACGCGATGCCGAAGAGGTGTTTCTTCAGGATGTCGCGCTGCCAAACATCGAGAAGTACCGAAAATCAGATGCAGAGATCGAAGTTGTCGATACAACCGGCCGGCCCGTTGACCGGTTGAAAATATCCATTGGCCAGACGTCCAGCGATTTTGGTTTTGGTTGTTCGCTGCCGTTTTTTAAGGAGGTCCAGGGAAGTTCGTTTGGCGATTTCAAGCCGCCTGTTGTCCGGCCGGAGGAGCTTCAGCGATTCACCGAAATCTTCAACTTCAGCCAGATTCCGTTCAGCGGCAAATGGCTGTACATCGAGCCCATTCAGGGAATGCGAAACTACGGTGAGCTCGACCAATACGTTGATTGGTGCGAGCGGCATCATGTGGCGATGGAGTTTCACTTTCTCAGCGGCTATCTCCCCGGCTGGCTGAGGCCGCTGGAGCGCCGCGGCGACCGCTACGATCAATTGGCCGCGTTCTTCATGTCACACGCAACCGATCTCGTGAAGCGCTACGGCAACCGGATAAAATACTGGCAGGTCGTCAACGAAAGTCATCTGCTTCGTCAGTCACCCGAAGTTTTCAAGGCGATTCGCGCCATCGATCCAGCCTTAAAACTAGGGATCAGCGATTGTGCCCGCTTCTGGTCGCCCTACAGCGGCGAATATCGCGCGCGAGACATGCTGCGCGGATTGGATCAGATTCAATGGCTCAAACAACAGGGCGTCAAGGTGGATTTTTTTGCATTCCACGGTCATCGCCCGTTCGGCCTCTGGGCGGCCGGCAAGGATATGTACGAAGCGCTTGATGCGTTCGCCAGGGAAGATGTGAAAATCCACATCTCCGAATTTACGGTTCCACAGGGCGCACGGATTGTCGGGCCCGTGAAAGCCGATATCTGGACTCCGCAACTGCAGGCCGAATGGTACGAGCGGTTTTTTACGATCTGCTTCAGCCACCCAGCGGTCGAATCGATCAACCTCTGGGGTATCGGCCCGGCCACCTGGCAGCAGGGGTCGGGCTTGCTCGACGACCAATATCGCCCAAAGCCGTCATTTGATCGGCTTCGGGATTTGATTCGAGAGAAGTGGACGACGCGACTCACTCAAACGCTTGATGCCGGACAGGCCTCGTTCCGCGGATTTCAGGGGAATTATGAACTGACGATCGGGCTTTCGACCGGTGTCGAGGCGAAGTCGGCGTTTTCGCTGCCGCCCGGGCCAATGCAGCATCTGCGATTTGAACTGGATGCCTCGCGACACACGTTGCGATTGATATCCGCAACGACTGAGCCGGCTCAGTGAATCGCCAGCGGCTTCAGCGTCCACTTTGGGCATTGGCCAAAAAAACGGCAGGGGTTGCTGTAAAAGATGTCGTCTGCGTCGGCGTCTGAGTGGCCGCGCCGCAGATATTCCAAACGCGTGTCCACCAGCATACTAGGATGCGAATCGCCCCAGTCGCTCGCAGAATTGACACAGATCATGCTCGGCCCGAATTGCTCGAGAATATCCGCGCCGCGCTGCGGTGTGACCTTCGATATGGGATAAATCGTCAGTCCTGCCCAGAAGCCGTTGTCACGGGCCATTCGGATGGTGTGCTCTTCGCAATGGTCGATCAGTACGTGCTCGGGACGAATTCGCCGGTCGTTTTTGATAATGTCAGTGATGATGCTCGTGCCCTTGTGCTTGTCTTCGAGATGTGGCGTGTGAATGAGGATAAGCTGCTGCGTTCGGGCAGCCAGATCGACCTGTTCCTCAAAGATCGTGATCTCATTGGCGCTGTTTTTGTGGAGTCCGATTTCGCCGATCCCCAGGACTGTCGGCCGTTCGAGGAATTGCGGAATGAGCGCGATCACCTCCCGCGCCAGGCTGATGTTTTCCGCCTCCTTGGCATTGATACACAGCCAGCAAAAATGCTGAATGCCGAATCTCGCTGCCCGTTGTGGTTCGTAGTCCACCAGTTGGCGGAAATAATCGTAAAATGATGCGCTCGAGGATCGATCAAATCCCGCCCAGAATGCCGGCTCTGAAACCGCGACAACTCCGCACCGCCGCATAAACAGGTAATCGTCAGTGGTGCGGGAAACGCAGTGAATGTGTGGATCGATGAGGGACATCGTCGAGTAATATGGAAAGGCAAAAACGTACGATCAGACATCGCGTGGGCCGGGCGTCCGGTCGCTGAAGATCAACTGAACCCGGTCGGCGCGACTTGAGCCGAACGCAACAAGCCCGGCAAGCGCTTCATGCAGTTTCTGCAGGCGCGGATCATGCTGGAGCAGTTCGAGCCCGCCGGGACATCGCTCGATGCGATCCAGATCAGCCGCCAGCGATAGCGCCCGCCAGCGCATTTCCGGGAAAAAATGATCGAGTGTTTCCTGAGCAGATGGCATCATCTCCAGGATTGTACATCCTGGGCCGCCAAGCGTTCGATAGTTGCGTGGTAAATCGAAATCGGCGAGGGGGTCGCATCGCACATAATGCGCCTGCAAGAGCGCTTCGATCCGCGCAGGCGGTGCCGCAGCTCATGTATCGCGGGTGACGCCAAGCTGATCAACGGTAAAAAGAGATTCAAATACAAACCCCGCCTGCTCGACATTTTCTCGCGCGCCTTCCTGTCGATCGATCACGCCGACGATTTTCAACACTGTTGCACCCATTTCCTGAAGCGTATGAGCCGCCTCGATCACCTGCCCGCCGGTGGTGAGAATGTCCTCGACAATGACTATGCGATCACCCTTGTTCAACACACCCTCTACCTGCTTGGCACTACCGTAGTCTTTCTTTTTATTGCGCACGATGACAAATGGTTTTCCCGCCGCCATGCCGGCCGCCGCCGCCAGCGCCACCGCCCCAAGCTCCGGCCCGGCGATTCGATCGGTCTCTGGTGGCATCGTCGCGGCAAACATCTCCCCCAGCGCCGCAAGGATGTCGGGCTGGGTTTCAAATCGATATTTGTCAAGGTAATAGGTGCTCGTCCGCCCGGATCGAAGCGTAAAATTACCGCGAAGCAGGGCAACCTCTGCGATTCGTTTTGCGAGATGTTCGCGTGATAGGCTCATTGTCATTGGTGGGTAATATCCGCGCAGCGTTGCGCAGGTCAATTGAGCGGCTGGCGACGACGCAAATGAGTTGCCGACCCCGGAGAATGGCCCGTCATGCACGCGCCACGATCATTTCGATGATCGCATCCCTATCCTTTAGCTTTCGCGCCAGTTCCAGTGGCGTTATGCCGTTGTCGTCGCGTATAGACAGATTGGCGCCGCGCTCGATGAGCATCGCCGCAATTTCTGTCCGGCCGCGCAGGATGGCGTTGTGCAGAGGCGTTTCGCCGAATTTGTCGCGCGCGTTCGGATTCGCACCACATGATAGCAGCACCCGGGCAACGCCGGGCCGGCCGGCCCAGATGGCATTATGCAGCGAATTGTGCCCGTCATGCTCGCGCTTCCATTCCAAATCCGCCCCGCGCTCAGCCAGAACCCGCACAACATCGGCAGCCCCTGCGCCGGCCGATAGATATAGCACCGTATGCCCCCATTTCTGCGCATTGACCAGGCCGGGATCGCGATCGAGTTCGCGGCGCACCACATCCGGCACGTTGGCCTGCGCCGCCGTAAAAAAGTCCATCACCGGGCTGGCCTGCAACAGTCGCGCGACCACCTCCGGCCCGTTGCGATCCCACATGTGATCCACGGCGGCCGAGATGGGCGTCTGGCCGTCTAGAAGTTTCACATTCACGTCCGCGCCCCGCTGGAGCAGGAGATCAACGCAGGAAATGTGCAGGTTGTGTGCGCATTGATACAGCGGCGTCGCGCCTCGACCATCGCGCGCATTTACAAGCGAGGAATCGGCGTCAAGCAAGTCCGCCAGCCGCGCCGAATCGCCCAAGGTGGCAGCCATGTGCACATCTACCTTCGCGCCATTTGCCCGCAACAGGGCAATCACCTCACTTGACGCGTTGGGTTTGTTAGGGCCGGGATGTGCGGCACGCTCGAGTGGCGGCCCATCATCCGCTGGGGCATCGACATTTGCGCCGGCCGCAACGAGCAGCTGCGCCGCATTGGCCGCTCCCATCTCCGCCGCCCAATGCAGCGCTGTCCAGCCGCGCGCGTCGGCCGCATCGAGTTTGGCGCGCGTACCGTCACCTATCAAAACCTGCAGCCGGCCGGTGTCGTTAAGCATCGCCGCCTCTGCCAAACCCACATTGGCGCCGCGCTCGATTAGTAAATCGACGATCGGCCGCGTTTGCTGCGAACGAGCGTTACAGCCATGCATGATGGCCCATTGTAGCGAACTCCATCGATCGGCCGGATGCAAGGCATTCGCGAGCGTCGGGTCAACAACAAGCATCTGCGCAACCCGCGAGAGATCTCGCTGTGCGATCGCTTCGAAAAGTGCCCTCGGCTGCGTGGTTGCGTCCGTCATGTTCTATTCCTCCGGGTTAGAGGGTTGAGTGTACTGGTAAACGACCCATCGAGGTGCGTTTCTCCGTATTAAGCCCTGAGCATGTGCCGCCGTTGCGAACTTCTCCGAGCGCGGTCGCCCCGCGGTGCATGAGGAGCGGCGCTTCCGTATAATGGTCACGATGTCCTTGCCGGCTATTGTATCTTCAAATCTGTTGTCCTCGCTGCACGATGCCTGCGGGGCGGAGATGCAGGTGTACGGGGATACCGCGATCGTCTCCACCTTCGGCCAGCCGGAGGCTGAATATTCGGCCGTTCGTAAATCGGCTGGTCTGATCGACCAGCCTCAGCGTGGGCATCTCGAAGTCACCGGCCAGGATCGCCTGCCGTTTTTGAACAATCTTCTCACCAATCAAGTGTGGGATAAATCCACAAACACGCCTTTGCCAACTGGGAAGGTGATTTACGCCTTTTTTCTGAACGGCAAGGGGCGCATCGTCGCCGACCTGAATGTAATTGAGCTGGCGGATCGAACGCTGCTGGAGATGGATGGCCGGCTCGTTGAACGGGTGCGGGAGGCGTTTGAGCGATATATTTTCGTCGAGAAAGTAAAGCTGCGCAGCCTCGTCGATAAGGTCCAGCAGATCGCGCTGCACGGGCCGGGAGCGGAGGAGATACTGGGCCAATCGCTGTTTTCATCCGCCGCAAAGCTGGAGCCGATGACCTGCGCGCGCATTGATGTTTCGGGTGAGGCAGCCGTGGTCTGGCGAGACGATTGCTGCGGCGTTGCGGGATATCATTTGATTATTCCCGCCGGCAATCTGGAGCCAGTCTGGCGCGACCTGCTCGATCGATTTCATGGCGGAATGCCGTCGGCTGATGCGTATCGCATCGCGCGGCCGGAATTGCACGGCAAAGCCAAGCGATCACTCTGGCCGATCGGCTGGGCGGCGTTTAATGCATGCCGAATAGAAGCAGGCCGGCCAATATTCGGAATCGATTTCGACGAATCGATCCTTCCCGCCGAGACGGGCCAGTTTTCCCGCGCCGTGAGTGTGACCAAGGGATGCTATCTCGGCCAGGAAATTGTCGCCCGCATGCATGCGCGCAATCAGCTTGCCAAACAGTTGGTCGGTCTGCGCGTTGACGGTGAGGCGCTGCCGATTGCAGGCGCGGCCTTGTTCGACGCCGCGGGGAATGAAATTGGCGGGATTACGAGCAGCACGCTCTCGCCTGTATTGTCCAATGTGCCGATCTGCCTGGCATATGTGA
>JBBQCK010000165.1:0-6292 GCA_038318605.1 Tepidisphaerales bacterium
GATTCCATGAAATACAACTCAGGCAGCATCGGCCATTTACCGATCAAATAGCCGGCCAGCGCGACGATGCTGTAGACATAAGCAACGCCCGCGCCGAGGGAGATCAGCGTGTCCATGTTGGACGTACCGCGCTTGAGCGCGGACCAGGCGCTGGCGAAAAAAGCGCCGCCGACTGCGACGATTGCAATCGTGGATGTTGCGAACGATGCCCAAACCAGCCACGACAAGCCTTGCGCAGGGCCGCCCAGCGCCCAATGAAGCCAGTGAATCGTTTCGACGGGCAGCCAGAGCACGATCGCGATAATGGCGCGGCGAAGCCATTGGCGGGCGTGGTGCTGTTGTCGCGCGAGTCGATCGGCCTCAGCAGATGCGCCATCTGCTGCGTTTTCTGCCGCTGCCGGATATCCCGCCTCGCCGATCGCCTTTGCAATCTGATTGGCGCTGACGCGCGCAGGATCAAACTCTACCACCGCGCGCTCACGGGCAAGATTAATGCGGCACGCGATCGCCCCTGGCAGCCGCCGCACGGCCGCCTCGACGCGGCTGACGCAACTGGCGCAGTGCATTCCCTGCACCGCCAGCGCGATTTCCTGATTCTGCTTCGACATGCTTTGCGATGGCGGCGAGGTTGCGGACGGCATTAGCGGAATTATAGGTTGAGTGCACCGCCGGCGGCAGCGCGATCAAAATCTAAATTGCAACACAGGCGCGCACGCCATTGACGCGGCCTCCCGCAACGAACCGGCGGCGCGGCTTTAGGCAATTGCAATTCAACGGCTCATTGTTGCAGCGGATCGATTCCAGGCTACTTCGCCGCCAGTTCGGCCAACTGCGCTTCGATGCGCAAGCGCTCGGCCTTAGCCTCCAAGGCCATGAGAGGTGTTGCAAGGCCCGATTGCGCTCGTTGCGCCGCCACGGCTTTATTTTTCTTCGCGGCCGCGAGCGCATTTCCGAGAATCTCAGAACGGTCTTTGTCAGTGGCGACGGCGTCCAAATGTGCGTCGAGCAGCATGCTTTCGATGCGGAACATTTCCACGTAAGGCAAGGTTCCGGACTCTTTACGAATCTGCATCTGGAGGGCATATAGCTGGACAGTAGGGTGCCGGACGGCAGCTATAGGATGTCCCGACCGGCTGCGAGTTGGCACAGTAGCGATGAATCTCAATCCGGCCCAAATCGAAGTCGTGCGGCATGCGGATGGCCGGATGCTGGCCCTGGCAGGACCGGGGTCGGGCAAGACGCGCACGCTGACCGAGCGCACCTGCCGGCTCTCAAGAAACGGGGTTCTGCCGGCGTCGATCCTTTGTCTGACGTTCACGAACAAGGCGCGTGACGAAATGCGGTCGCGGCTTCTGGCGGCGATGGGGGATGCCGGACGGCAGGTGTTTGTCAGCAATTTTCATGGGCTTTGCGGCACTATTCTCCGAAAACTTGGGCAGCCGCTTGGGTATGACGACCGCATGACAATCTGCGATGCCGACGATCAGGTCGATCTGATTCTGCAAACCGCCCGGCGACGCGGCCTCGAACCCACCCGGCCGGCCGCGCGGTCGATGGCGTGGATCTGCAATGAATGGCGTGAGAGCCTCGCAGACGGGGAGGCCGGCCTGCCGAACGTCGCCGATGGGAGATTGTCGAAGGCGGAGATGAATGTTGTGCGCGCTTATGTCGCCCTGCTGCGCGAGCGCAATCAATGTGATTTTTCCGGGCTGCTTTCTGAAACCGTCGCCCTGCTGCGATCGGCGCCGGAGGCGCTGGAGCGGCTTCGAAGGCGTTTTCGGTTCATCCAGGTGGACGAATATCAGGACACGAACAAAGCCCAGAACGAGATCGTCGAACTACTGGCGGGAAATGACGACAACATTCTCGCGGTGGGGGACGCGGATCAAAGTATCTATGAATGGCGAGGCGCGTCTCCGGAGGCGATTCCGAAATTCATCGAAGCGGGCGAGAGAAAAACCGGAGCGTGCGCCATCATCAAGCTGGGGCTGAACTACAGATCAAGCCCGCAGATCATCCAGACCGCCGACCGGCTGATACGCCATTGCCGCGGGCGCATCGCTGTTGAGTTTGGCGCAACCCGGCCGGCAGGTGAATTGCCGAGGCTGGGCAGGTTTGACAAGCCCGAGCAGGAAGCCGACGCAATCGCCGGGGGCATAGAGACGATTATCCGCGATGGAATCGCTCCAAACGGCGAAATCGCTGTGTTTTACCGCACAAATGACATGAGCCGCCTGATCGAGCAGGCTTTGACGAAGCGGCATATCCCCTATCAGGTTGTCGGCTCGGGGAGCTACTACGATCGCATGGAGGTGAAAGATCTGCTTTCGATGCTGCGGTTCGTCTGCAATCCGCGCGACGGCATTGCGTTTCATCGCATTGCGAACAAACCGGCGCGGGGGATGGGGGATACATTGATCGGAAAACTTGAGGCCTTCGCAGAGCAGGCGGGCATCTCTCTTTTGGAGGTAATGCGGCCGGAGCGCGCCTCTGGGATTCGCGATGAAGGCGGGCGGGGACTGGGCGATGCTGCGCTGCGCGCCTGCGGCGAGACCTTGCACATCTTCGGCGCCGCGACGGCGGGCCGTTCGGTGGGGCAGATCGCGGGCGAACTATACAGCCGCAGCGGCTACGACCGCTGGCTGAGCGAGCGATATGAGAAGGAGGAGCTTCAGGACCGTCAGCGTAACGTGCGAGAATTGCTGGCAAGCATCGGCCAATTTTCGGCGGAAAATCCGCGGTCGAGCATTGGTGAATACCTGCAGAGCATTTCCCTATACACGCAGGCGGACGAACCATCGCAGGAAAATGGCGCGGTGCGGTTAATGTCTCTGCACGCCTGCAAGGGATTGGAATTTGACGTGGTTTATATGATCGGCGTCGAACAAGGGATCCTGCCGCACGAAAAGGCGGTCGGCGATCGGGGCGAGCGTGGGCTTGATGAAGAAAGGCGGCTTTGTTACGTCGGATTCACACGCGCGCGAAAAGTTCTGCGAGTGAGCTGGTGTGCACATCGGCCATCATCCTACGCGGGTGGAAAATCGGCGGCGCTTCGGCCGTCCCGGCCGAGCCGATTTTTGATGGAAGCAGGTCTCATGGGATCCATCGACTATGAATCCGCTGTTGAGGCGGCCGGGGGCGTTGTCACCAAAAAAAGGCCAGCGATAACGCGGCCCACGACATCCGGGTCTGCAAAAGGCGCTACATCGAAAGTGAAACCGAAGCTTACTCCGGTTAAAGCGGGGCGTTCGAAAAAGTGACGGGTCGGCATTACGCCGCGAACAGCTCGTTGACCTTTGCTGTTACATCATCGGCCCGCATAAGTGTTTCGCCGACCAGCACGGCCTTAACGCCCGCGGCCGCCAACTTGAGCACATCATCGCGGGTTGCGATACCGCTTTCGCTGACCAGCACGTCGCGATCCTCCACCAGTTCGGCCAGCCGCAGCGTCGTGCCAAGATCGGTTGTGAAGGTGCGCAGGTCGCGGTTGTTGATGCCCACGAGGCTGTAGCGTTTGTGCGGAAAGCCAATGACCGAGTCGCGCACGCGCATCAGGTTTTCGAGGTCATGCACCTCAATGAGACAGGTCATGTGCAGTTCGGTTGCCAGGATCTGCAGGTCGATCAGCTCACTGGTCTCAAGCACCTCGGCGATGAGCAGAATCGCGTCGGCGCCGGCCGCCCGCGATTCGAAAACCTGCCAGGGATCGACGATGAAATCCTTTCGCAAAACCGGCAACGGCACGGCCGCGCGCACCTGGTCGATGTAATCGAGGTGCCCCTGGAAATATCGCTCGTCGGTCAATACGGAAAGGCAATCGGCGCCGGCGGCGTGGTAGGCACGGGCAATTTTCACCGGATCAAAATCCGGGCAAATGATGCCGGCGCTGGGGGAGGCTTTTTTCACTTCGGCGATGAGATTGACCGTGCGGTCATCGCGACGCCGCGTCAGCGTCTGAAAAAAATTGCGCGGCCGATCGGCTGCCGCGGCGCGCTCCTTGATTTGCGCCAGGGTTTGCCCGGCGCGGCGCTGGTCTATTTCGCGGCGCTTGTTTTCGATGATTTTATCGAGAATGGTTCCTGTCATCGCAGCATCATCCCCGCACCTGCCAGCCAATCGCCGCCGGCGGCGCGGTATGCGCCGCGTCGCTGGCGTCGAATGCCCGGCCGCGTAATGTAGGCGATCCCCGAAGCGGCCGGAGAGTCAACCGGGGCACTCTAAAGCGGACGGAATGCATGTCAATCGAACTGGTGGCCAGCGGGCTGCATCTTCTGGCCGAGCAATCGACGACCGCCGCCACGCAGGCTGAGGAATCCGCGGGAGAGCGGATAATCTTCGGATGGATCGTCGTGCATACTTTGCTTTCGGCGGCGCTGATGCGGCGGCTGGGGTGCTTTCGCATCCACTCAATGGCCGGCCCGCTTCCGCAAGGCATTGATCGTCGCGCAGGATCGCTCCTGCTGGCGCTGTACGTTGGCATTCTGGTCGTCCTTATCGCCGGTGCGCTGATGTTGCGACGCCTCGGGCCTTCTAACACCAACGAATCCCTCGCGGCGGCGTTTGCCAATTTGCTCGCCATACCGGCCATTGTCAGCATCGCGTCGCGCGCGACCGATCAGGGCTTACGGGAGTTGGGTGTTCATCGCTCACAATTTCCCCGCGCGATCCTCTACGGCGCGGCCGGTTGGTTTATCGCCTATCCATGGGTCGCGTGGGCCGGTAATCTCAGCGACGTTATCGTCCATCACTACAGTCCGGACGCCAACACCAAGCACGCATTTTTCAACCTTTGGGGCGACGCCTCAACTCTGTGGCGCGTGATTACGGTCATCTCGGTTCTCAGCATCACGCCGATTTTAGAGGAATTGCTGTTTCGAGGTCTACTGCAATCCCTGGGGCGGTGGATGATGATTCGCGTTCTACCGGCCCGGCCGACAGCGGCACGTTGGGGCGCGGTTTTTATTAGCGCATTGCTTTTTACGCTGGTGCATCGCCCTGTCGCAATCGAGCTGCCGATTTTTGTGCTCGCCATCGGGCTGGGTTATCTGTATGAACGAACCGGCAATTTGTGGGCATGCATGATCATGCATGCGCTGTTCAATGCTTTTCAGCTTCTTGTCTGGCGGTTGGCGCTATAGGCAGGGTAGACTGGCAATGGCGAAAGGAATTCTACGATGAGATCAATTGCACTAATAAGCCTGCTGGCGTTGATGGCGGCGGGTTCGGGCTGTAAATCCGCGTATTACGGGTTCTGGAGCAAGCTGGGCTACGAAAAGCGCGACATTCTCGTGGGCAAGGTGGAAGATGCCCGCAAGGAACAGGAAGGCGCCAAGGAGGAATTCAAAACAACCCTCGATCGATTCACGGAAGTCACTCATTACGAAGGCGGCGAGTTGGAGGCCAAATACAAGAAGCTCAGCTCCGCCTATGACGACTGCGAATCGCGCGCCAAGGGCGTACATAAATCCATCGCCGATGTAGAGTCGGTGGCGGGGGACCTGTTCGGCGAGTGGGAGAAAGAAATCGGCGAATACGACAGCGCCGAATTGAAGAAATCGAGCGAGCAAAAGCTCCAGGAAACAAAAGATCGCTATCGAACGCTTGTCACCGCGATGAAAAAATCGGAGTCGCGCATGCAGCCCGTTCTGACCGCGTTTAAGGATCAGGTGTTGTTTTTGAAGCACAATTTGAACGCCAGTGCTTTGGCATCTTTGCAGGAAACGGCGGCCGGCATTGATGCCGACGTCACGCAATTGGTCAAGGACATGGAAGCCAGCATCGACGAGGCCAACGCGTTTGTCGAACAGATGAAATAAAGCCGCCGTCAATCGCGCCGCAGCACCATCAGCCATCCTGCCACGCCGGCGCCCGCCTCCTGCCGCGTTTGGACACTTTCAAATGTTTCAACGGCGAAACCGTGTATTCTTGCCAGATGTTGCAGGTAGTCGGCCGAATGGCTGAACCGAAGGCTGGTGCGGCTCATGGAATATCGCGGGCTGACGCCGGCCTCGACGGTGAACGCGAGGATGCCGCCGGAGCGCAGGGCGCGATGGGCCGATTCAAAAATCGGTGAAAGATCGCCGATGTAGATGAACACGTCGGCCGCCGCCAACAGATCCCACGATGCCGGTTTTGCATCCATTGCTTTAGACAGATCGGCAACTTCCAGCGAATCGTAAAATCCGCCTGCCCGGGCAAGTTCGATCATCTCCGATGACAGATCAACACCGGCGAGCATTTTCGCAATTGGGCGAAGCACTTTTCCGCATAGGCCGGTGCCGCAGCCCAGGTC
>JBBQCK010000166.1:0-6285 GCA_038318605.1 Tepidisphaerales bacterium
CGGCCTACGCCGATCCGCCCCTGCGCATCATCAGCGCCTCCGCCATCGGCGGCGACGGTGACGACTCGCTCGACGCGGTCTGTATCGCCCCCGACGGTTCGATCTATGTCGCCGGCAATTCCGCCCGGCCGCTTGACGCACCGGCGGGCGCTGCGCCCTCAAACACACTCGGGCCGGCCGGCGGGCCGTATGGGGTTGGGTTTGTTCTGCATCTGTCGGCCGACGGCAAAACGCTTTTGCAACGCCTCGATTTTGGCGCTGGCATGATTCATCTCACCACCGTCGAATGTAACACGGACAGCGTATATATCGCCGGCTACGCCACTGAATCGGCCGATGCCATCGTTTACACGCAGAGTGGTTTGATCCCCCGCCACCCTCGCCCGACAACGCTGCCGCATTACACGCCGCGCGAGCACACCGAGCCCTCCAATCCGCAGCCGGACAAAAGCATGCCCGGCGTGCCGATCGTCGTGCGGATCGATGCGCAGCTCAAAGCCGTCCAGGCTGCCACCTATCTCGAGGGCCGCCACACGATATGGCATGTGCCCAAGCCGCTCGACGAGCCGATGGAGCAGCCCGTGGCAATCGCCATCTTGTCTGATGGCGACATAGCCGTGTGCCATGATGGCGGCCCGCTGGCCGATATGAAGCCCGGCGCGGCTCCCTCACTGGTGAACTTTTATTCCGCCGTCGATCACCTGAGCAGGCTCTCCGGCGACTTGAAGCAACGCCGCTGGCAGCGAGATATCGCTTCGCCAGCAGTCAATCGCGCGTTCATGGCCGAGGCAATGGGTGCGCCATGGAATCTCGATTGGGCCGGCAATGTGCGCAGCTTTCGACTGCGCGCCGACGTGGACGACAATCTTTATCTCGCGGGGTGGTCGGCGTCGCGCACAACCAAGGAGCCCTGGTGGTCGCCCTTTCTTCGCAAATACGACCGCGACGGCGACCTGAAATGGCAGGCATGGGAATTCGATCCGACCAGCGGCGCGGATCGGCGCATGAATAATCTCGTCTCCGACTCGGCCATTCGCAGCGTCAACATCGATCCCGCCGACGGCTCGGTGCTGGTGGCAACCATCGGCGACGGCGGCAACAGCGTGCTGCTGCATGATCCGCACGACTACGCCAGGCTTACGAAAACGGCTGGCGATCTTTCCGGATTTCACGGACGCACGCTTTTCTGGGGAATGGCTGCGCGGTTGAAAGAAGATGGTAGTTTTGTTGCGGCGCAAGGCCTTTCAGGGCATGGCATTCCGCCGCCCGAAGATCGCCAGCGCCGATCCCGCCCACCACAGGCAGGCCTGCAACCCGCCTGGGCGGCCGACCTCGGCCCCCTGCCCGGTGGCCGCGCCATCATCGCCGGCCGCTGCAGCACCGGCTTTGCGTCGTCGAAGGATGCATGGTTCAGCGGCCCGGGCGGCCTGATCGCCCTGCTGGATCACAACATGCACATCCAATGGTCAAGCGCCCTGCCCGACGTCGTCCTCAGCGCCATGGCTGTACGCGGCCCGCGCGCCGCAATCATCGGCCAGACCCGTGGGAAGTCGCCGCTACTGCAGAACGCAATTGAATGGCCCAAAAGATCCGGCCGCGACGGCTACCTGATCATCTTAGATGCACAGGACTAGCTGTCGGTGCAACGAGCGAAATGAATTGCACCACGCATTTCCAAGCGTCAGCCATGAGCCGCTGATCTTTTTCTATCGTGGCGAAATTTGCCAGAGATCGGAGACAATTAACTCATCGAGCTTGCGGTAGCCGACGTCGCGACATCGATCATTGCACATCATTTCAAGCGAAGTTGCTGACATCCAGATATTTCACGCAAAAGATCACCGTCGAATGCACCGGATCGACGCTGTATGTCGCAGACGCCCAGACCGGCAGCGAATTCGTCTGGATCACCAAAAAGAAAATCGCGGGGTAAAACGACCTTGCCTTAGGGCACATGCAATCGTAATTGCCTTGCCAAACTGGATTTAAATACTGTTGTCGATATGCCGCGCGATCCACATTGCCACACTTTTTGCACAATAGGCATGAAAATGCACAGTCGTGGCGATTAATTGCGAGCATATCGCGAGTTGATGGTATAGTGCAGCGCGCAATTGATGGGCAGATTTTGCATCACTTCGTTCGATGCCAACTTAAACGCCTCGCGAGCCGACTTATGGAAAAGTACAGCGGCCTAACTTTTCGCATCCTGCGCATGGCGTTGTGGTGCGCGCTGCTGGTTGCGTTCAGTGCCATCGCCCAGACACAGCCGGCCGGCCCGATCGAGGCGAACGGAATGGATGGGCAGACCCCCAGGCCGCAATCGATCACCATTGTGGCAATCACCGGGATCGTACAGTTCCGCGATCGCGATGAAAATCCTTGGAAAGCCGTCACGGTCGGCCAAGTGCTTCAGGAAGGCGCCGAGTTTCGCACAGGCCCACATTCAACGGTCCAATTTCGCATTCCGCCTGACCAGGTGATTACGCTGGATCGCCTCGGCGCAATCAAGGTTGTGGCCGCCCTGCGCGATCCGCAGAAAGTCATCACGGAACTGGGCATGAAGTACGGCCGGTCGCGCTATGAAGTCGAAGGCGCCGGCGCCGAACATGTCGCCACCATTCGCACCGGCGGCTCTACTCTGGCAGTCCGGGGCACGCGGCGTATGTCGCTTTACGACCAGGCACCCTTTATGCCCGAGGCATACGCATCGCAGCCCGTTACCTATCGAAACCCGAAGGGCCGCACGCAGTCTTTCGGCAAATCCGGAGCATCGGCACAGGTTACGGCCGACAGCGATTCGGCCGCGGGCAACGCGTTGTCCCGCACATCCCTCGATCCGCGCGGCAAGTTCGCGGCGCGCTCAACGGATGAAGTCGTTGCCCTGGCGAGCCTGACAAGCCCAAATGGCAACATAGGCGTCTTCGAACAATTGCGTGAACCCAAGGGATTCAAGGGCTCGATCAGCGGTGCCATCGGCGTGGTGGATCGGCTTTCAATCACACTTGGCTGGACATCCCTCGAATTGCCGGACACCGTAAATCTGAGCTTGGTCACTCCCGACGGCAGAACGATTTCGCAGACCAGCCCCATTCTGAATGTGACCACTCCCCAAGGCATCGCAACCGGCAGTTTCAGCGGCTCCAACAAGCCGGTGAACGGCGTCGGAGCCGCATCAATTACGTTCATCAACCTTTTCCCGGCCGGGCAATACACGGCCACGGCGAAAATAGCCACGCCCGGGCCGGCGCAAGCATCGCTTCTCGCGCGGCAGGGGAACATCGGCAACCAGAAGGTACTCGGCTTTCAGATAAAAAATCTCGACGCGACGGATCCGACGCTGAGCATCACGTTCAACGCCGGACCCACTGCGCCGAGTGCGTCCGCCATCGCAAAGCGGACGAAGAATTGAAGTTTTCGTGTTCAGTGGCGCGGAGGGCGAAATTTCGCCGGTGAACGCGATGTGCCGAATGGCGCACCGCGATGTTAGACGGCGAATTTCAGCCGCGCAGTCTGGTCTCGTCCGAATGGAGGACATGCAGTGAGCAACCGCACCCCGGATCGCACTTCAACTCGCAACGCCGCACGTCTGGCGCTGGCATCCGCCGCCGCAGCGGCGCTGGTAAATTTCTCGCTCTCGGCCCAAGCAGGCCCCCCGACCATTACCGGCACGCCGTCGGTGACATATTTGTTTGACCCCGACCTCAGTGCTGCTGGCACCACTTACTCGTACACCAAAACGCTGCCCGGCTCCGTTCCCGGATCATTTCAGTTTTCCAAAACTGAGACGGTGAATCCGACGCACTACGGCGATACCGACGGCGCATCGTATTATTCCGCCGACAGTTCATCAGCGGCATTTATGCTTAAGAGCGGCACTGGCGTACTGCAAGCCGACCCGCCGTCGGGCGTTTTCGTCGGCGCGGCATCGCTGAAGCTGACGTTTGATGTTCTCTACAACATCAACACGCTTTTCGGCCCGCCCGCGACCGGCGACACGGCGTTCGTCTGGGCGGGAACAGTTGGCTCTGGCGGCTCTGCCAGCTTTATCGCGACAGTCAATTTCACCAACTCCGCCAAATCGAAGACCTGGCGTTCGGCCGCAAGTTGGAACAAGACCCGCACTACAACCGGCGGCTTCACCGACTCTTCGATGTCGGATAGCAATTTCCTCAACGGCGGTGCGGCCTCCCTAGCCGCGGGTAATACGCTGCGCGTCTGGGGCACCATCGAATTTCGCGCATCGAACGATCTGTCGCCGTCGTACTCACTCACGCCGGTCGATACCGGCACGGGTTCGTTTGTTTCGCCGCAGTGGAATGTCGATGGCGATGGCACATGGCAAAACGGCGCCAACTGGCTCGGCGGCGCGTTTCCCGATGGCGTCGATCAGCGCGCAGTGCTCGGATCGGTTGCACCCGATCTCAATGACCGCACCGTGACGCTTGCCGCACCGGTCACGCTGTCGTCGCTCACCTTCACTGGCCCGCGAAATTACACGCTTGAAGGATCGAATCTCGTCCTCGCATCGAGCGTATCAAGTACGCCACTGCACCTCGATGTCGCCGCGGGCAGCACTGGTAATTTCACACTGAACAACGTGCTTCAACTGGGGTCGGATACCTTCATCAAGAACGACTCGGCCGGCGTTGTCGCCCTGGCGGGCGGCATCACCGGCGGCGGGGCAATCAACAAATTGGGCACCGGCACGCTCAGCGTCGAGGGGGACAACAGCGCCTACACCGCTGGCGTGAACATTTACGACGGCACGGTTCGTTTCAACACCGCAACTTCACTTGGCGCAAACGCCTCGCCGACGGCAGTGGTTCTCGGCGACCAGACCTCCGGCGGGAATGTGGCATTGCTAGCGACCACGTCCAGCGGCCTTGGCCGCTCGATTCTCGTCAACAACCGCGGCCGAACGACAATTGGCCAAACGGGGTTCGCTGAATTTGCAGTTTTTTCCGGACCGATCACGCTCAACTCATCCGTCAACTTCGACAACGGCTCGAACATCGGCGGATTGATCTTCTCCGGCGGCATCTCCGGCACTGGCGGCGTCACCATCACCGGCGGCAGCCAGACTATTTACAGCGGCGCCTCGGGCGTCAGCTTTGACTACACCGGCCCGACCAACATCTCCGGCGGCAGCCTCGACATCACCGGCGCCGGCACGTCGCTCGTCAATTCGGTCGCGACCGTCAGCAACGGGAATCACCTGCGACTGGGCGACGGCTTCAATCCCGACAACGCCGACCGCTACAACGACGCCAATGCACTTCACCTGGACGACGGCATGCTGGTCCTCCAAAACACCAGCGCCGCCAGTCTGAATGAAGTCGTCGGACCAATTTCATACGGCAGCGCCGCCAGCGGCGGCGGACTGGCGACCATCGAAATCGACACCACGCTGCCCGGCCTGCAGGCGGCAATCACCACGCAGCAGCTCGTCCGCCAGGGCCGCGGCACGCTCACGTTTGTTCCCTTCAGCGGCAACATTGGCGTCACCGAAAGCCTCAACATCGTCAACCAGCCCGCGGTCAACAACGGCATGATCTCGCCGAGCATTCTCGTCCGCGCATCGTCAGCCAACGCCGACGCCGATTTCGCAAACGTCAGCCCGACCGGCCAGCTGCAAACTGCCACCTCCAATTACTCTGTAAATCTGTTGGATGATCCATCCAACAATGGCACGCAGATCATCAATACTGGCGCAACCTCAATCACCGGCCCACGCCAGATTTATGCGCTGCGCACCAGCGGCTCGATTGGCGGCGTCGGCCAGAATCTTTCCATTAATTCCGGCGGCATGATCTTCAACCCGGCCGCCGCCATGTCTGTTGATCCAAATCTGTTCTTCCCCGGCGAAGCGATAGCCTACGTCTCCGACAGCGGCGGGCCGATCGCGGATGTTTCGCTCAACGGCGTTGTCACCACCGCCGCCGGCCTGACAAAAACGGGCCCCGGCCGGCTAAAACTGCTCGGTGCAAACACGTTGACGCTCACCGGTCCGATCACGATCAATCAAGGGCAGCTTGAAATCAGTGCGGCCAGCTTTTCCGACAGCTCCACCGTCAGCATCGCCCACGATGGCGTGCTCGAACTGAAAAATGGACCCAAAACCGTTGCGGGCCTCAGCGGCTCGGGCACGGTCACTCACACCAATGCCTCGATCGGCCAAAGGCTGACGATCAACCCCGGCGCCGGAGAAATTTTTGCCTTCTCGGGAACGATTGTCGACGGCGCCGCCGGCGCGATGTCGATCTCCAAAGATGGCGACGGAAC
>JBBQCK010000167.1:0-6282 GCA_038318605.1 Tepidisphaerales bacterium
AAAAACCGGCCTCTGGATGTCATGCAGCGGATGGATACCGCCATAATAGCCGCGTCTTAACCCAACTTCAACAAATATCCATGTTCGCGACAACCTGATCGCCGCGAATGGTCATCTCAGTTGACAATATTCTCCGCACCATCATTTAGCCATCGAGAGTAGATGACAAAGGTTGCGCGAAGGCGGGTCGATCGGCTGCCGGACGGTGCGGATCAGGAAAGAGGGGTTGGAATTGCGGATAATTCTTATGGTCCCACCCCAGATTTACCGACGACAACAAGAAGCCGCAAAGAATGCAACTTGGAAGTTCAGTGAATAACGCGGACGAGTTTCATGTTGGTTAGGGTGCCACTGGAAACCGCGCCGCCGGCCAATAGAATCCGGCCCTTCCATGAGCGAATCCTACATACAAAATCTCTTCGCCCAGCGCATCGGCGGGGCGAATTACGGCAAGACAACCGAAATCTTCAAATTCGAAAAGATCAAGCGAGCCAAGCGCGCCGCGCTGGCGGCCAACCCTGGCCGCGAACTGATCGACATGGGCGTCGGGGAGCCGGATGAGATGGCTTTCGCCGAATCTGTCGATGCGCTCGGCGCCGCGATTCGCGACCCCGCCAATCGCGGCTACGCGGACAATGGAGGCGATCCCTACAAACAGTCAGCTACCCGGTGGATGATGGATGTCTGCGGCGTCGCCGGCATCGATCCCGCAACGCAGGTTGTTCACTCGATCGGATCCAAGGCCGCCCTCAGCATCCTGCCCGCGTGCTTTATCAATCCTGGCGATGTGGCGTTGATGACCGCGCCGGGCTATCCGGTGTTCGGCACCCATGCCCGCTATCTGGGCGGAGTGGTCCATAATCTTCCCCTGCTCGAAAAAAATCAGTTTCTACCGGATCTCGATTCAATCCCGGCCGACGTGTTGAAAAAAGCCAGGACGCTGGTGCTCAATTACCCGAACAACCCCACCGGCGCCAGCGCCACGCCGGCCTTCTTTGACAAGGTCGTCGCATTTGCAAAAGCCAATGACCTGATCGTCATTCACGATGCGGCCTACGCCGCGCTGGTCTTCGATGGCAAGCCCCTCAGCTTTCTTGCAACACCGGGAGCCATGGATGTCGGCGTCGAGCTGCATTCCATGAGCAAGGGCTTCAACATGACCGGCTGGCGGCTGGGGTTTGTCGTCGGCAATCCGCTCATCGTCAAAGCCTACGCCGACGTGAAGGACAACACCGACAGCGGCCAGTTTCTGGCGATCCAGCAGGCGTGCGCCGCCTCCCTCGATAACCCTGACATCACCCGGCGCATCGCAGCGAAATATGGCCGTCGGATGGATTCGCTGGTTGGCGTCCTGAACCATCACGGCTTCAAAGCCGCCAAGCCACGCGGGTCGTTTTTTCTATACGTCAAAGCGCCGCGGTCGGCTGCGGCGGCCGGCCGGCGCGTGACGTTTGAAAACGCCGAGCAATTCAGCCAGTGGATGATCACCGAGAAGGGAATCAGCACCGTGCCCTGGGATGATGCAGGCGCATATGTGCGATTTTCCGTCACGTTCATCGCCGCCAGTGAAGCGGAGGAAAGGCGCGTCATCGGCGAGATTGATCGGCGGCTTGCAGGCAGCGGATTTGAGTTTTAGTCGCCCTGATTCGCGCCGGCCGCTGGCTCGCACCGCCGCCAAACGACAGCATTGCGTAATCCCAAAGCGCACAATGCGGCCAACAATCCCAAGCCAAAAATGGAAGGCCCGGCGTACCATGCCGACCAGTCGGCGGTCGTGGGCAGCGCCACGAGCGTCAGGTAGGTGAATGAGCCTACCGTGAACGCCACCATGCCGAATCGCAGCAGCGCCGTGGTGATGATCGCCCAGAGAATGGCCGCGAAGAGCCAACTGATCGGCGAATGGGCGATGAAAAGCGCAAAGACGGTTGTGTGTACCAGATAAAAGGCGATGGCCGCCCGCCTGCGATTGCCCAGCGCCGCACGGAACAGGCAGACCAATAGAAATGAGCCCAGCGCCATATAGACCGCCAGGATGGCGATGATCGCGAACGTGCCCGCCGCCGGGCGCGGCCCAAGCAGCACGAACAGGTCGCCGAGATTTCTGGCAGGCCCACCCTGATCGACTCCTCGCGGGCCGGCGCAGATCGCATCCAGCTCAATCACCAGCGCCGAACAGACGCCCGTGCAGACGCCGATCAACACGTCGCGCCCGACCAGCGGATCGCTGAATCGGCCGGCCAGAAGCCGTGTCCAGGAGATGATCAATTCCGGCCAGCTGCGCCGAAGCAATGGCTCGAGCGCGATGTAGTACATCCAGAGCAAAAACGCCAGAAACACGCACATGCCGAGGCTGGCGAACAGATGAACGAACTGCGCTTCGAGCGACGGATAATAGGTTGTCGTCAACAGCCAGAATGCGAGTTGAGCAGCGAACGCGATGCATGCAAGACGAAACGCGCTGCGCCGATCTCCGCGCCCCAGCCGGACATTCATCCACGCCAGCAACCCGCCCCCGCACAGGACGGACAGAAAGATCGTGAAATCGAGCAGCCGGGCGATGCTCAGGGAGAGCGCCGGCTTGGCCTCGGCCGGCTCGATCGCCGGGGAGACCTTGAAATACATGACGTGACCGTCGATTGATGCGCCTTCGATGCGGATCGGCACACCTTTGGCATCCCTGCCTTCCCACGCGCTCAGGTCAGAGGCATAGATCGGCGGCGCACGCGATGGGCGTGTTGTGGACAGCGCAATCGGATCAAGCCCGGCGGCCTTGAACAGCGGCGCATAATCACACGCATCCTGCGCCGCGACCGCCTGCGCCTCCGGCGGCAAGCGCGGCGCATCCTCTGGCGTACGGCGGTACTCCAGCAATTGGCCGGCCGGGTCGAGCACAACGCTGATCATGTTCGGCACGGTCGGCGGCGGGTCGGCCAGCGACGGGCGCACCGCCCAGAGATTGATCGGCGCCAGAGGCTGCGGACTCTGGCGATACCAGAATCGCACCGGTGGCGGCCGCATCGCACGCAGCGATTCGATGTCACCGCGCCCGCCCGGATCCGACAGTGCGCCGCGATCAATTTCAAATCCGATGACCGAATGCGCCGCGGACGCTCCATCGCCGTTGGCTTCGATAATCTCGCGCGAGCGCTCGCGCAGCACATCCGGTGATTTGGCCAATCCCACGCGGGCCAGCAGCAGCGCCCGGCCCGATAGTGCAAAAACCGCAACCAGACCGGCGGCAATCAGTGCGCACAACATAATCGCGATCCGCGGTGACAGCAGGCCCGTGCGCCGGGCCGCGGCGACAAGTTCCGGCGACGGCGTATCCCCCGCGGCCAGCGCCGCCGCCAGCGGATCGCCGCCGGGAAGCCGCATCGCCACCGATCGCGCGCTCGCCGGACGTTGCTGCGGATCGCGCTCGAGGCAGCGCTGAATAATCTCATCCACCTCGGGATCGATTCCTTCCCGAAACGACGATGGCCGGGCCGGATCGGTTTCTCGCTGGCGGCGCAGCAGTTCGGCAACGCTGTCCGCCTCGTAGGCGGCCCGGCCGGTGAACATTTCATAAAGAATCAATCCAAGTGAATAGATTTCACTGCGCACGCTTGGCGCATCCCCCGCCAGCGCCTCTGGCGCCAAATATCCCGGAGTGCCGGCGACCTTGTCGCGGAACGATCCGGCCACCCCTGCAATCGGAAACGCCGCCAGCCCAAAATCGGCAATGCGCGCCTGGCCCCGGCCGTCGATCAAAATATTGGCGGGCTTCAGGTCGCGATGCAGCAATCCGCGTTCATGAATCGCCTGAAGTCCGGCACACAACTGCTGAGCGATCTGCACCGCCTTGTCACCCGGCAGGCGGCCGATGCGCCGAAGCAGTGAATCAAGATTTTCCCCATCGACGTATTCCATCGATAAAAATGTGTCCCCATCCACCTCGGCGATGTCGTACACGCGGCAAACATTCGGATGCGATACCTGCCGCGCCGTGCGCACCTCGCCATTGAGTTCGCGCAGACGATCCGGGTTGTTTGCCCACTGGGCGGACAAAAACTTCAGCGCCACCGCCTGCCCCAGCCGCAGATCGTCGGCGCGATAGACCTCGCCCATCCCCCCTTCACCAAGCATGGCCACGATGCGATAGCGGCCGGCAAGGATTGTTCCCGGCGTAAATCGTCCATGCTCAGCGAACCCCGAATCGCCGCGCGATGAGCCGGACTTCGCCTGGCGGCGCGGCCCGCGTTCGTCCCGCGTCGGGTCATCAAAACCCCCCTCATCAATATCGCCCCGGCCCATCCCGCCTGCGCCTGAGTTCGTGCGATGCCGATTGGATGCATCGCCGGATTCGCCGCCGTGGCGCGCGCCCTGCATCACCGCGCGATTGAAGGTGGGCGGCGGATCGGCCGGGCCTCCCGGGCGCTCCACGTCAAACAATGCCGTTCGGCCGGCGTCAACAGCGTCAGACTCCGCCAGCATCCGCGCTGCTGAACCATCCATGAAGCCCTTTGACGCTGCCGGCTCGTGATGCACGAGCAGCGACAGAACTTCGGCGCGCACAGCCGCATCGTCGCCACACAACTCATCAACCAATGCAATTCGCCGATCCTGCGGGGCGTCGCAGGCCCGCAGGAACACTTCTCGCACCCTGGCATACTTTTCGGGGTCCATGGAGGATCTGTTTTCCAGCGTTCATTCGTTAGAATCACCGAGGGCTCTGTGCAGCCACGCCCGCGCCATCGTCCAGTCCCCTTCGGCCGTGCGTTTGCTGATATCCAGCGCCGATGCGACTTCGTCCATGGTCAGGCCGCCAAAAAATCGCAGTTCGACAACCCGCGCCTGCCGCGGATCGAGGGCGGCGAGTTTTTCCATCGCCTCGTTGAGCGCCAAAATATCTTCCTCGCGATCGGCCTCGAACGCCACCGCGTTGTCGAGCGTGATCCGCGTATTCTGGCCGCCGCGCTTGAGGCGCTGTCGGCGCCGGGCATGGTCCACCAGAATGCGGCGCATAGCCTGCGCGCCGACGGCAAAAAAATGCGTGCGCCCCTTCCAGACCACGCGCTTTTGGTCAACGAGCCGCAGATAGGCTTCATTGACCAGCGCCGTCGGCTGAAGCGTGTGCCCTTTGCGCTCGCCGCGCAGATATCGCGCCGCCAGCGCGCGGAATTCGCGATAGATCAACGGAAGAAGCTCGTCGGCCGCCCGATCGCCGCCCGCCTGAATCTCGCCGAGCAGCCGGGTAATTTTTGCAGCAGGGTCGGGGTGCGTCATGCGATGTCCGCCAGAATACCCGCAGCGGCCCGGTGTGGGCAGTCCGCCGCCGGCAGCGCCAAGGGAAGAACGCAAACCTGATGTTCGCTTCGGCAAGCCGGCGTGGCCATCAGTGGTTCGCGCCCTGCTGCCTGCTGTCTGGCCCATGCGGTTATGCTGCCCAAATGATCAGCCGGGCAAGGCATGGCGGGATTGCGCTCGAGCTGGCGTCGGCTTATGGGGCGGCAGGGGCGCGGGTGGCGGCGTGGGCGCTGGTGTCGGCGTTGGTTTATCGGCGCGGCGGGGCCGAGGCGCTGGCGCTGGTTGCGCTGGTGCGGGCAACAGCGGGATTGCTCAATTATACAACTGTCGGTCTGGCGCCGGCGATCGTGCGGACGGCATCGCGCGCACGGCGAGGCCGAGTGGGCCCGTGCGCGGGGCGAACCAGTGCGGCGGGACTGGCACGGGTCTACAGCAGCGCGCAGCTTCTCGCGATCGTCGCGCTGGTTTTGGGATTGGCGCTGGCGGCGCTCTTTGCCGCGACGTTTCATCTGTGGCTGCGCGCGGATGGCACGGGGGGCGGGAGCTGGGTCGCGACCATCCGCGGCGGCGCGGGCGCGGCGGCGCATGGCGCGGCGCCGGGCGCGCCCGGCGGAATTAGCGGTGTTGTGATGATGGTGGTCTTTTCGCTGGCGGCCGGCACGGTGCTGCGCCTGTCGGCCGAGGCGGGCGGGGCGCTGGCGCAGGCGGCCGGCCGGCTGGCGATGGACAATGCCCTCTTCATCGCCGCCGAGACCACATGGGTCGCCGCGACAATTGTGCTGCTGCCGATCGCGCCCGTCGCCGAGGCCGCCGCCATCGGGTATGCCGTTTCCGGCGCTGCGCATCTTATCGCGCGATGGATGCTGGCCGCCCACTCGGCGGGATTTCTGGTGTTCAAGCCGTCGCTCATTTCGCGGCGGCGCATCGCCCATCTGCTGCATTTTGGGATCTGGGTGATGCTCAGCCAATGGGCCGATTTTCTCTACGCGCCGGTCG
>JBBQCK010000168.1:0-6281 GCA_038318605.1 Tepidisphaerales bacterium
CCGCGCGGATGCTTATCGCTGAGGCAGTAGTCGCGCAACTTGGCGATCTCCACAACGATGTTGCCGAAGTGTCGGGACAACCGCTCACCTTTCTTTTAAGATCATGGGATGGGGTCGGATCATGGGACGGGGACGGGAATCTCTGATTCTCCTCGTCTTATCGGCGCTCCGAAGTCGCAGCCTCCATCAACTCGGACAACGTGAAGGTGAAATCCTCATTTTCCAACAGGCGGAACTGCAGCGACCGGCGAGGCATTAGGGCGAGTTAAACTTTAAGGCGCAACATCGAGAATGGATTTAAGGGCGTAGACGATTACGGTGCCCGAAGTCTCGAATCGGACGTTGAAACGCGAATCCGCACCGGCAAACAAGTGTTACGCCGCCGGAGCGGCCCGGCGTTGCACTTCCACAATACCCGGCCTACTGGCGTCCATTGAATTGGGCTCGCATCGCCCCGGTTCTTGCACTGCGCGCGGCGCAACGTCCAGGCATCAATTGTATGACGGGGATTTTGATTACGGATCGAGACCTTTTGGTGGCGATCGTTTGGCGCCCCGGCGACGTTTTCGAGTGCTATTCTCTAACTTTGGGGATTTTATCCGCGGACGCGAGCAAGTCCTCGATCGAACGATTCAGGTTCGCGGTTGGCCATGCCTTTTAGTGGATGGAATTGCGAAATGTCGTCAGGATGTCCTGGCGAACTTTTGAGTCCCGGTCGGTCAGGAGGGATGCAAGCCAGATGTTTCGCTTGGCCTCGGGCTGCGCAGATAGCCAGTCAGTAAGGTCTGTGCATTTGGGTCCCTCCGGCGCAGGCGCCGAACCTTTCGCGGCAGCTTTCATCAGTTCGGGCGGAAGGCCGAGAAATTCTACAAGCGACTGCTGTGCGGGGGTTAGTTTTGCAAGGCCGGCCGGCGTTGGCCCTTCGGTGTCATCGCCACAGTCCATTTTTGATGCTAGATTGGCGATGTAAAGCGGCCGAAGGTCTCCGTCAATCAATTCGGCTCGAAACGGGAGCAATTGATCAGCCATTTCGCGTATATCGTCGGGGTTTTCGATGTCGCCTGGTTCATAGAAGGGCGAAATGTAGAGGATTCCTCCGGGTGCCGATTTATCCTTTGAGAATTTCACGACATCCTTGATCCAATAAGCCTTTGCGGCGGCGGGATCCGGCAGCGGGGCCGCAATGTGAATCATCAAGCGGCGAATGCCAAAATCCGCAAAATGCAGATGAAAGTCGTATCCACGTTGGAGCATGCCGGCCGGGTCGCCATGAAAATCGCCAAAGTTGTATTCGTTTTCAAAACGCCTCGGCGAGATTTGGGCGCGCGAAGACTGGGCGCGCATATATTTCATATTGGTGTCGGGCACCGGCCGGTCGATCGCGTGGAATACAACGTATTGATACTCGCTCATGGTTCATCCCACTGGCAAAGCGGTGCCGCTGGGTCAGAAGCGGGCGTACGGTGCACATTTACCGTACCACGGGCAGGCCGAGGCCGGATTTTTCGGATTGGATTTTCTCCCAGCCGCTGCCAAGATCGCCCAGCGGGTCGGGGGGGAGGACATCGACCTTTTTTTCGCCCAGTTTTGCTTCGCCTCGCTCAACGCGAGTTTGGAAATTGCGGCATTCCTTGAGCAGGGCTTCGAGGATGTCATCTTCGGGGACGTTGGCGACTTTTTCGCCCTGAACATAGATGATGCCGCGGCGGTCGCCGGCGAAGATGGCGATGTCGGCGCCCTCACATTCGCCCGGGCCATTGACGACGCATCCCATGACAGCCACCTTGATCGGCAGGCGTATTTCCTCGGCCAGCTTTTTGCGGACATCCTGTACCAATTTAAAAAGGTCCACCTGTATCCGGCCGCAGGTGGGGCAGGCGATCAATTCAGCGCCGATGCGGGTTCTCAATCCCAGCACATAGAGCAGTTCGAGGCCATCCTCGACTTCAAATTTGGGATCGCTGGCATAGCTGATGCGGATGGTGTCGCCGATGCCGCTGCAGAGCAGGTGACTGAGCGGGGCGATGCTGCGGATTGTGCCGGTTTCTCGCGGGCCGGCGTGGGTCACGCCGAGATGAAGCGGATAGTCGAATCGTTCGCTGATGGCTTTGTAGGCGTCGATGACCAGCATCGGGTCGATGCTTTTGGCGCTGATGACGACGTCGTGGAAATCCTCGGCGTTGAAGATATCGAGATATTCCTCGAGCTTGGCAACCATGATCGCGAGAAAATGGCCGTGCTTGTTGTCGCTGAATACGCCGCCGAGTTCTTTGAGGCGGCGCTGTTTGTCGCGTCGCTCGACGATCGAGCCTTCATTGACCCCGATGCGGATGGGAATCTGTTTTGCCTTGCAGGCCTGAATGACGTCGCGCACCTGGGCGTGGTCGGAGATGTTGCCTGGGTTGAGCCGGATTTTATGAACGCCGGCGTCGATGGCCTCGAGGGCGCGCTGAAAATGAAAATGCACATCAGCGACGATGGGCACGCTCACCTGCGGCAAAATCTCCCGAAGCGCGGCCGTGTCCTTGCGCTGCGGCACGGCGACACGCACCACATCCGCGCCGGCGGCGGCGAGCTTTTGAATCTCGGCGACGCACTTGTCGATTTCCCAGGTGAAGCCGGCCGTCATGGTCTGCACGGAAACCGGCGCATCGCCGCCAATGCTGACGAAGCCATGGGCCTCATCGCCGAAGGTGACTTTGCGAGTTTTGCGGCGAGGAATCATGTGGCCTCTGTCGAACGGGCAATTTGAAGAACCGGCTTATGCGGCCGGCGTTTTGTCGAATGACGAATGGCCGATCGATCGTAAGGATGGGCATCGCGTGAATCAATGAACCAACGAGCGGACCCGGAAGTCGCTCGTGTGGGGCGAATGATCGAATTTTACCGGACGGGCGGTATGGCGGCCATGATTTTGGGCTGGAATGGTGGTTCCGGGATGCAGATTGGCCCTAACCATAGCCCGGGCGGCGTTGTCTCATGGGTGGCGGCACATAAGATGTGCGCGGTTTGGTGTTGGGCCCGGAAGAACCAATGACGCTGCGTGGAATCCATTTCGTCGCGGTCTTGGCGCTGTTGGCGGGCGGCATCCCGGCGATGGCGCAGAGTGCTGCGCTGGCGACTTCTTTGCGGGCCGCACCCGATCCGGCGGCCGAGGCAGCGGCGCGCGGGGCGGCGGCGCGGGCGGTGAGCGTCCTTTTTTCGCGCATTGCCGCATCTGACGCCGCGCCGAATGTGACGGTCGGCCAATTGCTCGATCGCACGCGGAGCGTCGATGCGTTTGGCCGCGTGCTTGAAGACGCCGAACAGATCGGCGGGCCGCGCTGGATTGATGACACCACCTGTCAGGTACAACTTCAGATTTCGCGCCGCCGCGTCGAGGATGCTTTGCAGCGGTATGCGCAGATGGAGGGCGGCATATCGCTGGCGGCGCTTTCAAAATCGGCGAGAGATTGGCCGGAGTATTTCAGCGCGACCGGCACGAGCATCGCGGCGAGCGGGGCGGATCGAATTGCAACATTGTCCGGCGGGGCCGCGTGGGATCGTGTGCCCGAATCGGCGCGCAAAGCCGCGCTTCTGCGGGCTCGCGATGAGGCGATTCGCGGCGCGCGGGCCTCAGTGCTATCGGTGCGGATCGCGCCGGATGAGACGCTGGGGGATGCGATGCGCGAGCCGGCCGTCAGCGATCTGATCGACCGATTTTTCAGCGAGCAGCCGCTTTCGCGGGTTTTATTTCAGGATGATCTGACGGTCGAGGTGCGCCTCGGGACGCCGACGGAAGATTTTTTTAACGCGGTGCGCTCTGCGTTGCTGCGGCAGAAGATTGGCAATTTGCCAGCGCCGGACGACAGCGCGGCGTGGGGTCGAATCGCGGCGGATTTCTCGCGGCAGTTTGTTCCGCCGGTCGGCCGGGCAAAGGCAGAGGCGGGCGGCGGCGCGTCGCAGGCGGTTCGGATGCCGGCGGCGGCGCCGGAGTGGTCGATGGGGGAGATGGAGGCCGAGGGAAGCGCCGATGTCGGGCGTTCGCGGCTAGGCGGGGCGGAACAGGCGGGGAACGAGGCATTGCGCGAATTGCGGCGGCGGATTGACGCTTTGCCGCTGGTCGAACAGATGACGCTTGGCGAGGCGGCACGTAAAGACCCGGCCATTGCGGTAGCGATCGACCGGGCGATGTCGCGGGCGCGTGTGGTGCGCACGGATTATGGCGATCGCACAGTGCGCAGGCGCCTCACGATCGATCTGGGGGATTTGTGGGATGAATTGCGGCGATGAAAGGCCGGCAAGGTTGGTTCATGCCGATTGCGGCGCGGGCTGCTGCGATTCACGCGGAATAAGAAACCCCAGATGATGAGCGGCGTGGATCAGGTGGATCTGGCGCATCTGTTCGGCGGCGACTTTCCCGAAAATCGGGCTCGGATGAAAAGATGCAGCGGCTTGCGTGCGGCCGAGCGCTTCGCGAATGCGGGCGACGGCGGCGAATTCATCCGCGGTGTCGGTTGGCATCATGGCGGCGGGGCCTTTGATGTTGTTGGGCATTCGTCGCTTTTTGAGGATGCGGCGGAGGATCAGCCGGCCGGCGCCACAGCGAACCAGAATGCGAATGGGAAGCGAAACAGTGGCGGTGTAGCCATCGAGCGATTCTTCCATTGATTTGGCGAGGTGCGCGCAGATCTGGGCGAGCGACCAGTTCCCGGCCGGAGCAAAGCCGTCCGCTTTGAGTCGATCAATTTCCACGGAAACTTCGTCGCACGTTCTAAAATCGATGTAGCGGCGCTGCATGGCTCGATGATAGGCGGCTTTCAACTGGTGGAAAGATCGAAGGCATTTTTGAACGCAAGCGTGAGCGCGGGCATGCGGCGGGCGGCGACGATGGATTGCATTCGGGCGACAACGGCCGAGTTATGTCGCCAGATGGCGGCCGCGCGAATGGCAGCGGCCGCAAGAGTTTCCGGAGATCGGCCGGCGATTTCGGCCAGTGTCTCGATCGCTTCGGCGAGGCGCGTCTGCGCGATGGCGAGAAGAAGCGTATCGGCATCGGAGCCATGGCGGTCGCGCTGCAGGCATTTTTTAAGAAGGTCGAGCGCTTCGAGGCGGCGCGTTGCGCCGATCGCCATTGCGGCGGCGCTGCGCATCGCGCCGTCGGGATAGGCGAGGAATCGGGCTAAAAATTCAATTGATTCAACCGGCTGAATATCGGCCAGCGCGGACATGCATTCGATGACGACGCTTTCGTCACGATCACCGCTGAGCAACTTGAGGCGCAGGACCAGGCCGGCTTCGGGCTTTCCAGCGGCCGCTATCGCCCGGGCGGCGAGCAATCTCGCCTGCGGTTCCTGATCCATTAACAGATCGACCAGCAGGGGCATCGCCCGGCTGGACCGCATGATGACCAGCCCATGCGCGGACAGGCCGCGCAATTCGGCTGCGGTGTCGGCGCGGCCGCCGTAGACGGGTTCGAGCTGAACATGGGAAACCCCGCGAAGAAATACGCCTTCGGCGCGCTCGCCAAGCTCGACCATCGCACGGACAATTTGTGTCTTGCCACAGCAGGTCGGGTCGTGGGCAGGGCCGGCGGCCCAAAGGCGATCGAACGCCCGTTCGAGGTCGGCGGCAAGCGATTCCAATTTGAATTCAGCGATAAACGCCGCGGCCCGCGCGATGACAAGGTTGATCTTTGCATCGAGCGCCTTGCGAATTGCGTCAATCGAATCGGCCGAATGCGGCGCACCGCGATACGCATGCAATTCCGCGAGCCATCGTTCGGCCGACCGATTCGCCATGCCGGGATCGTAGCGGACCGTCGCGCATTCCGCGCGGTGGAAAGCATCATGTGGTGATGTTCGCAGGTCGAAAGAATCTCCAAAGCACGACGGCGATGGCGGCGCCGAGGATCGGTGCGAAGATATAAACCCAAAGCGACTTGGCGTGTCCCGACAGAATGGCCGGGGCGATCGACCGGGCCGGGTTCATCGACGCGCCGCAGATCGGCCCGGCGAACATTGCCTCGAGTCCGATCACACCGCCGATGGCGATGCCGGCCATAACTCCTGTTTCCTTCGGGCCGGTCGAGACGTTGAGGATCACCAGCATGAGAATCGTGGTTAGGACGGCTTCGAGCATAAAGCTTTGCCATGCCGAACCCGCGGGAACTGTCGAACCGAGATCGGCGACGTTGCCAAACATCGCCAATAGCAGCGCGCTGGCGGCGAATGCGCCGAGAAGCTGCGCCGCGAGATAGGGCGCGACGCGCCGGCCCGGAAGACGTCGCGAGAGCCAGAAGC